>CALEVL010000058.1 GCA_937924675.1 uncultured Ignavibacteria bacterium
CAATTCCCAACTTCAAATTTTTCAACTTTCCCGTCTGAGCCGGGCAGGCAACTTTTAACTTTCAACTTTTAACTTTTAACTTTCCCGTCTGAGACGGGCAGGCAACTTTCCCGTCTGAGCCGGGCAGGCAACTTTCAACTTTTAACTTTCCCGTCTGAGACGGGCAGGCAACTTTCCCGTCTGAGACGGGCAGGCAACTTTCAACTTTTAACTTTCATTGTTAAAGCCCCTCAAAATGCGTATTTTCGGACTTCATAAACGGGGCTATAGCTTAGCTGGTAGAGCGTTTCGTTCGCAACGAAAAGGTCACCGGTTCGACTCCGGTTAGCTCCACAAGCATAGTATTCCGCTTCATTTTACCGCATACGTTAAGCGTATTGCAATCCGCATTTTTGAATAATATAAGAATAATCAATCACATCAGATGGCAAATGAAAAGATAGTTCCTGTCAATATTGAAGAGGAAATGAAGTCCTCATATATTGACTACTCCATGTCAGTTATTGTTGCAAGAGCTCTCCCGGATGTTCGTGACGGACTTAAGCCTGTGCATAGAAGAGTTCTGTTTGGAATGAATGAACTCGGACTTGCACCTAACAGGGCTTATAAGAAATCTGCCAGAATTGTCGGGGAAGTCTTAGGTAAGTATCACCCGCACGGCGATAAGGCAGTTTATGACACTATGGTACGTATGGTTCAGGAATTCTCACTTCGATATCCGCTTGTTGACGGACAAGGTAATTTCGGTTCGGTTGATGGTGACTCACCTGCGGCAATGCGTTATACAGAGGCCAGATTGTCTCGCGTAGCTGAAGCAATGCTTCAGGATCTTGAGAAGAATACCGTAGAGTTTAGACCTAATTTTGATGATACTCTGACAGAACCTTCAGTCCTTCCGTCCATAATTCCAAACCTCCTTGTTAACGGTTCAAACGGCATAGCTGTTGGTATGGCAACAAACATACCTCCTCACAACCTGAACGAAGTTTGCGACGGCATAATACATCTGATCAAAAATCCTGAAGCCGATATTAAAAAGCTCATGAAGTTTGTTACTGCTCCCGACTTTCCGACAGGAGCTATTATTTATGGTTATGATCCTGTAAGAGAAGCTTATGAAACAGGCAGAGGCAAGATCATCATGCGTGCAAAGGCTTCAATCGAAACTGAAAAGAACGGAAGACAGAGCATCATCATCACCGAAATTCCATATCAGGTCAACAAGGTAACACTTATTGAAAATATTGCACAGCTTGTCAGAGATAAGAAGATAGAAGACATTGCCGAGATAAATGACGAAAGTGACAGAGATGGAATGAGAATTCTCATCGGACTCAAGCGTGATGCTAATCCTCATGTGATCATCAACAACTTGTACAAGCATACTCAGATGCAGACGACCTTTGGCGTTATTATGCTTGCTCTTGTAGAAGGTGTTCCGAAAGTACTGAACCTGAAGGAAATGATGTTCCACTTCATCAATCACAGACTCGATGTGATCGTCAGAAGAACAAAGTTTGAACTTGATACTGCGGAGAAGAGAGCTCACATACTCGAAGGTTATATCATAGCTCTTGATAATATTGATGAGATCATTAAGCTGATAAAGAAGTCAAAGGACACACCTACGGCCAAAGAAGGATTGATGAAGCGGTTTAAACTCTCGGACATTCAGGCAACGGCAATTCTTGAAATGAGATTGCAAAGACTTACCGGACTTGAGCGAAAGAAGATAGAAGATGAGTATAAAGAGGTTCTTAAGACAATAGAACGTTTGAAAAGAATTCTCGACAGTGAACAGTTGAGAAAGGATATGATATGTGATGATCTGAAAATGCTCAAAGAAAAATTTGGAGACGAAAGAAGGACATCAATCATTTACGATGTGAGAAAAATGTCGGATGATGATATGATGAAAGAACTTGTAAAAGAAGAAGACGTTGTAATAACAATTTCTAACAAGGGCTTTATCAAGAGAATACCGGTTAACTCCTATAAGACTCAGGGCAGGGGAGGAAAGGGAATTATCGGGGCGTCAACAGGCAGCAGTGATGATGACTTCATTGAGCACATGTTCATTGGTTCGACGCATCAGTACATAATGTTCTTCACAGACAAAGGTAAATGTTACTGGCTCAAAGTTTATGATATTCCTGAAGGCGGCAGAACTTCCCGGGGTAAATCGATTCTTAACCTGATTGAAAAAGAGAAGGAAGAAAATATTTCCGCGTTTGTGATGGTAAAGGATTTCAGCGAGCTTATGTTCGTTACAATGGTGACAAAGAACGGAGTCATAAAAAAGACAAAACTGGATAGTTACTCAAATATCAGAAGAAACGGAATCGTTGCAATAAATCTTAATGACAACGACAGACTTGTTGATGTAAGACTTACAAACGGTTCACAGGAAATTCTGATCGGCTCGCACAACGGTCAGGCAATAAGATTCAACGAATCGAATGTAAGGGATATGGGAAGAACCGCTACTGGTGTAAGGGCAATTAATCTTGGTAAAGGTGATTATGTAGTAGGATTAGTTGCAGTAACAAGACCAAGCGCTACAATACTTGTTGTCACAGACAAAGGTTACGGAAAGCGAAGCGACCTTGCTGATTACAGAGTAACCAATCGTGGCGGTAAAGGAGTTATTACAGTTAAGACAACAGATAAAGTTGGCAAGCTCATTTCCATCAAAGAAGTAACCGACAGCGATGACCTTATGATCATTACATCAAAAGGCATTTTGATAAGACAAAAAGTTAAGGATATCAGAGTGATGGGAAGAAATGCACAGGGAGTTAGAGTTATCAGGCTTGATGAAGGCGATACGATCTCTGCAATTGCAGGTACTGCTGAAGAAGAGAAAGTTGCTGAAGAATAAGAGATGTGAGAGTTGTGAGGTGAGAGTTGTGAGTTGTGAGGTGTGAGTTGTGAGGTGTGAGGTGTGAGTTGTGAGGTGTGAGGTGTGAG
>CALEVL010000059.1 GCA_937924675.1 uncultured Ignavibacteria bacterium
CAAATATGCCTTTATATACAGCATGACAAAGATTAAATTATAATAACTTTTAATAATCATGAATTCCGGCAAAGCTGATCTTCACATGCATTCCGTTTATTCTGACGGGCGGCTAACACCAAGAGAGCTCGTAGATAAAGCCTGTAAAGCAGGTTATCAGGCAATCAGCATTACTGATCACGACACTGTTGGTGCTATTGAAGAAGCTTTGCAATATGGTGCAACGAAAGGAATTCTTGTTGTGCCCGGACTTGAGATCAGTGCTGAAATTGATGATATGGAAATTCACATGCTGGGATATTTCATTGATTACAAATCCGAAAGTCTTCTTAATCACCTAAGCAATTTCAGGAAAAGCAGGATTGTCAGAAGCGGAATGATCATTGACAAACTCAATGAGATGGGTAGTAAGATTACAATGGGCAATGTAATGGAGAAAGCTGGTGAAGATGCAGCAATTGGCAGACCGCATATTGCAATGGCACTCAATGATGAAGGGTTTGTCGGCTCATACAGCGAAGCTTTCTACAAATATATCGGAGACGGAAAACCGGCATATATCAGAAAGCCGAATACTTCTGCAAAAGAAGCAATTGAGCTCATTGCAGCATCAGGTGGTTTGTCCTTCGTTGCGCATCCCGGCAGATATATCAGTGATGATCTTTTTGCTAGACTCATAGCCTTCGGACTTGACGGAATAGAAATAGTTCACCCTTCCCATAAGAAGGAAGATATGGCAAATCTGCTTAGAACGGCAGAGCTGAATTTTCTCCTTACAAGCGGGGGATCTGACTTTCATGGAGGTTCAAAAAATGATAGTAAGAATTTTGGATCATACTATGTGACCACTACCGAAATAAATAATATGAAACGAAGATTAACATACTGAATAATCTTAAAAAATGATTGAAAAATTTGAAGGAAGTCTCAACGGAAGTGGAGTCAGAGTCGGAATAGTAATTAGCAAATTCAATGAGCCGATTGTTGAGAATTTATTAAAAGGTGCATTGATCGGACTCGAAAATAACGGTGTATCAGAAAGCGATATCAAAGTATTCTTTGTCCCCGGTGCATTTGAAATTCCAATAGTTCTAAAGAAGCTTTGCCGGGAAAATGACCGGCAGCAAATCTTTGATGGTTTCATAACGATTGGATGTGTCATAAAGGGTGATACTGCTCATTTTGAATACATCAGCAAAGCTGTTACCGACGGAGTCAATCAAATCAATATTGATCATCAGACTCCTTCCGCATTCTGTGTGTTGACTTGCTACACTCCGCTTCAGGCGTATGAGCGTAGCGGCAATCCTCCAACAGCATCAAACAACAAAGGGTACGAAGCTGCACTTTCACTGCTTGAAATGATTAACATCATGAAAAAGATCTGACACAAATTCTGAATCCGTTGGCTAAAGTTGTATTCAAATCTTATCCGCGTTGTCTGGAGTATCTTTTTACTCTCGAAAGAGCCGGAATAAAATATGATCTGAGGAATATCAGATCTTTGCTTAAAATTCTGGAAAATCCCGAGAGAGCTTTCAAGAGCATTCATGTTGCCGGAACTAACGGCAAAGGTTCGGTCTCTTCCATTATTCATTCTTATCTCGTTGAAACGGGAGTGCATACGGGGTTGAATACATCACCTCACATAAATGACTTTCGCGAGAGGATCCTTTGCGGAAGAAATATGATCACCCGGAAATTCATTCTCAACTTCGTCAACAAAATGTATGATCATATTGAGAGGATCAGGCCGAGTTTCTTTGAAGTTACAACTGCAATGGCATTTGATTATTTCAGGCACTGCGGTGTTGAGACTGCAGTTATTGAAACCGGTCTGGGGGGAAGGCTTGATTCGACGAATGTTGTTGACCCTGTTGTTTCAGTTATCACCGGTATCTCGGTGGATCATGTACATTTTCTTGGCAATACAATAGAAGGCATTGCAGGAGAGAAGGCAGGGATAATTAAGAAAGAGAAGCCCGTAGTAATCGGCAAACTGCCGCCGGAAGCAAAGAGAGTTGTCGAAAGAAAAGCAAAGGATCAGAATTCTGAACTGATTGATTCATGGCATAGTGTAGGCGGAAAGATACTTAGCAGGAATGAGAACGGAATGAGTTTGATCTTAGGAAGGAAGGCTCTTGAATGTTTCTTACCGGAGATTGGCGACTTCCAGCTCATCAACATTAAGACTTCCTATGCGGCAATCAATAAATACTGTAAAAAATGTAAAGTCCCGTTTGACGAAAATGCATTCGTCCGATCTCTGCTGAACATTGAAAGCAATTCACGGCTTCACGGCAGATTTGAACTGGTTTCCCGAAAGCCGGCCATAGTTGTTGATGTATCACACAATCTGGAAGCGATCAGGAATCTTAAAAAGAATCTTGAATACTTCAGGTATAACAGGCTATTCATCCTAATTGGAATGATGCATGACAAAGACTATTGTGCCTGCATAAAAGAAGTCGCAAAGATCGATTGCGAAGTAATTCTCACCAGACCTAAGTATAGCAGAGCCGCAGATCCTGCTGTCATGATGGATTGCGTAAATGCCTTTCATCACAAATTCACTGTTCAGCAAAATCTTTCCAAGGCGGTCATTGAAGTGTTTGAGAAATTAAAGAAGAATGATATGCTTGTGGTAACGGGTTCATTTTTCCTGGCAGGTGAGTTTCTGAAATTGAAAAAAGTAAGGGAAGTAATTTCGCAGTGATCTGAAGATCATGAGAGATTTTATTCAAAGACACCCGAAGTTCTTATGTTCAATGTTATTCAATAAGTAACACTAATGAACTATATTTGCATATGAATTCTGAACACATTAAGACCATTGGCATAATCGGTTCCGGGACAATGGGAAGCGGAATCGCTATCAGTTCTGCTTCAGCCGGTTTCAGAACGCTGATGAACGATATCAACAAAGATGTATTGGACAGGTCAAAACTTCATATAGAGAAGGATCTATCCAAGTCACTTCAAAAAGGCAAGATCACTGAAGAACAAATGAATGCAGCTCTTAGTAGTATTTCATTTGAAGAAAACTTCGATTCGCTGTCAGAGGCAGATGTTATAATTGAAGCTGCTCTTGAAGATATGAAGCTCAAAGCGGATCTGTTTGAGAAACTTGATAACATCTGCCGAGAGGATGCTATCCTTACTTCGAACACGTCATCACTTTCTGTTACGGCAATATCATCTCACGTGAGAAAGAACCGCGGAAGAGTTGCAGGCATGCACTTCTTCAACCCCGCTAACATAATGAAGCTTGTAGAAATTGTCGCAGGTGACTTTACTTCTGATGAAACAATAGACTCTATCAGGTATATATCGGTAAAGATGGGTAAGACTCCGGTTGTTGCAAAGGATACTCCTGCATTCATTGTGAACAGGATCGCGCGTCCGTTTTACGGTGAAGCGCTGAAAATACTTGCCGAAGGTTCAGCTGATCATGAAATGATTGACAAAGTGATGAAATCCTGCGGAGGGTTTGCCATGGGACCGTTTGAACTCATGGATCTGATCGGAATTGACGTGAACTTCTCTGTAACAAGATCAGTGTATGATGCTTTCTTTGACGATCCAAAGTACAGACCCAGTTTCATTCAGAAGAAGATGGTTGATTCCGGAAGATTGGGAAGGAAGACCGGCAGGGGATTTTACAATTATGAAAGCTGAATCATGCCAGTAGTTGAAAAAAATATAGATTTTGAGAAAGAGGAGTTTAAGCTGATTCTCAGCTCGCACTCACAAAGGATAACGGCTCCAAGATTGGAGATCCTCTCTATTCTCAAGTCCAGCAAGAATCCTTTGACAATTTCCGAGATACATTCTCAGATGAAGAGTTCAAAAACAGACCTAGCAACCGTTTACAGGACTCTGAATCTTTTTGCGGAGCTGAAGATAGTTTCGGAGATTGACTTTAAGGATGATTTCATGAGATATGAGTTGATATTTGACAGGCATCATCATCATCATGTTGTTTGCAGAACTTGCGGAAGAATAGAAAATGTAGAAACATGCATACTTGGGGAACTCGAAAGGATGCTTGCACAAAAAGGGTATACAGATCTTTCGCACTCACTGGAATTCTTTGGAATCTGCGAGAAATGCAGGGCTCATTCAATAACAGTTAAACAAAGCAGGTAGAATTGATCAAAGCTATTATCTTCGACCTTGACAATACGCTTGTTGATTTTATGCTGCTTAAGCGTGCAGCTATTGATGCAGCGGCTGTTGCAATGACCGATGCGGGATTGAATCTTAAACCTGAAGAGATCAAAGAAAAGATAAACAAGATCTATGATGCCGAAGGAATTGAGTATCAGCAGGTATTTGATCATCTGCTTGAGGAAGAACTGGGCAAAGTTGATTATAAGATTATTTCAGCCGGAATCGTTGCTTACAGGAAAGCAAGAGAAGCAGCACTGAAACCTTATCCCGGAGTTTTTCCGACCTTGATAGAGCTCATAAAAATGGGACTTAAACTTGCAGTCGTTTCTGATGCTCCTTCAAAAGAAGCGTGGCTGCGTTTATCCTATATTAATTTTCATCACTTGTTTGACGCTGTAATTACTTATGATGAAACTCGGGAAAGGAAACCGTCGCCCGTTCCTTTCAACATGGCGCTTGATTTGCTTGGGCTGAAGCCGGAAGAATGCCTGATGATAGGCGATTGGGCAGAGCGTGACATGGTCGGTGCAAAAGCAGTCGGAATGAAAACTGTCTTTGCAAGATACGGAGATACATTCGACACGAAGAATCCCGGATCAGATTATGATATCAATTCGATAACCGAACTCCTCGACATAGTGAAGAAAGAGAACGGCGTGGTTTAATGAGAAGGGGAATAGGCATTGACATTATAGAAGTGAAGAGAATCAGAGAACTCATGGAAAAATACGGCGACAGATTCTTTCAAAGGATACTGACCGAGAACGAGATCTCTTACTGCAGAAAGTTTTCGAAACCCGAACTGCACTTTGCCGGAAGATTCGCATCAAAGGAGGCCTACTCGAAAGCAATAGGAACTGGCGTTGGAAAAGATTTCTCCTGGAAAGATATAGAAATATTGAATGATGAGAGGGGCAAGCCCTATATCGTTCACCTAAAAGATAACGATTTTTCCGAAAGCAGGTTTGAGATCAGTATTTCGCATACTGAAGATTATGCATGTGCAGTTGTTTCCTGTGAAAGTGATTAGTCCACCCAGTCGCAAATAAAAACATTTGTCTCACCGCTCACAGCATTATTCCTGTTTGAGCAAAGTACAAGCTTCTTGCCGTCGGGCGAGAACATCGGGAAACCGTCAAACTCACCGTAATAAGTAATTCTTTCAAGACCGGTTCCGTCGGTGTTTACCATGTATATGTCAAAATTCCTTCCTCCTGCATCCGCATTCGAACAGAAGAGAATTCTCTTTCCGTCAGGAAACCAGTAAGGAGCAAAGTTAGCTGCATTGTTATTTGTTACTTGCGTCTTGTTGCTTCCGTCTGCATCCATAATCCAGATGTCCAGCTTAGATGGCCTTATAAGATCCTGAGCAAGAAGATCTTTGTATCCCGTGATCTCTGCTTCATCTTTAAAAGTAGTTCTTCTGTAAACTATCTTCTTGCCGTCATAAGAATAGAACGGACCGCCGTCATATCCGATTTCGTTTGTAAGCTGCCTTACATCGCTGCCGTCAATATTCATTGAGTAAATGTCAATGTCGCCGTTTCTTGTGGAAGTGAACACAATCCTGTCTCCAACAGGTGAAACTGTTGCTTCTGCATCATAACCGTTTCCACCTGCGAGAACGGTAGCATTGGAACCGTCAGAATCTGCAACATATATCTCAAAGCTTGGATACAGTGCCCATACATATCCTTTGGAGAAGTCCGGCTTGGGAGGGCATTCATCTGATGCAGCATGAGTTGATGCGTATATGATTTTCTTATCTCCCGGAAGAAAATAAGCGCAGGTAGTTCTGCCCAAGCCGTTACTTACAAGCTTCTGATCAGTGCCGTCAATGTTCATAGTAAATATCTGGTCACATTCAAGCGGCGGTCTGGTTGACTGGAAGATGAATTGCTTTCCGTCAAATGAGAAATAGCATTCTGCATTCTCTCCGCCAAAGGTAAGCTGCTGCATGTTCGCAAGATGCTTTTCTTCAGGAAGAATTAGTCCTTCAGCGACTGTTTGGCTGAATGTTTGACCGGACGCAATGGATAGATAGAAAAATAAAAATGCAAAAACTGTTTGCAGATAATTCTTAATGCTCATACCTTGTAACACTGAATACTCCTTCCTGATTATTGATTTTTTCGATTATCTGGTTGAGTTGTTTGAGGTTCTGAATACTTAGTATCAAAGTTCCTTCGAACATAGAACTTCTTGTCTTTATGTCAACACTCTTTATATTCGAGTTGAAGTTCTTCGAGATGGTCTTTGTAATTTCATTAAGAATTCCCGGTCTGTCTTCACCTATTATCTTGATGCCTCCGGTAAATTCACCGACGCCTTTATCGCTCCAGTTGATCTGAATTATTCTTTCTGGTTCTTTCAGAAAGAGGTTGAGAATATTCTTGCAGGTTTTTCTGTGAATGCGTACGCCCTTTTCCTGACTAATGAATCCAATGACATCATCTCCCGGAATCGGGTTGCAGCACTTTGCAAAGTCAAACTGAAGTCCGCTCATATTCTGCGATGAGCCGTTGCCCAGCTCAATCCCTTGCGCAGATGTTCTTGCATCTTCAACATACTTCCCGAAATTTGAAGCCAGATTGTCAGTTATCCTCATATCTTCTTCTGCGTTTTTCTGCTCAAGCGATTGAAGCTTCAGCTTATCGGTAAGAATTTCAATAATTTCTGAGGCAGCATTCTCATTCTGTGCAAGAGTATAAAAGAACTGTCCGGTGTCTTTGTATTTGAATTTATGTACAACCTTAGAAAGACTTTCGTCTGATGCATGGATCTTATGTTTCTTGGCTTTTCTTTCCCAAGTCTCTTTCCCTTTTGCAATAAGGTTTCGCCTCTCGGTATTGAAGTATTTCTTTATGTCAGTCTTTGCCTTATGAGTTACGACAAATTTCTCCCAATCAATTTTTGGCGTCTGATTCTTCGAAGTCAGTATCTCTATCTGATCACCGCTTTTGAGCGGCGTGTCAAGACTGACAATTCTACCGTTAACTTTTGCGCCGATGCATCGAAGTCCAATCTGAGTATGAATCTCAAAAGCAAAGTCAACAGCGGTTGCTCCCGAAGGCAGAATTTTCAATTCACCCTTAGGAGTGAAGCAGTATATCTCATCCTGATAAAGATTCAGCTTGAAGCTTTCCAGAACCTGATTTGAAGTGTCATCCTTAGAAACGTTCTCAACACTTTCACGGACAAGCTTCATCCAGTTTTCAAGATTAGCATCATGTTGATTTGTATTCTCCTTATATTTCCAATGAGCGGCAATTCCTTTCTCAGCAACTTCATGCATCTCTTTTGTTCTGATCTGAACTTCAACCATCTTTCCTTCTTTGCTGACAAGTGTTGTGTGAATTGACTGGTAACCGTTCTGTTTGGCAAGTGATATGTAATCTTTGAATCTCTCCGGAACCGGGATATAAACTTCGGAGCAAATACCATAAACCGTGAAGCAATCATTCTTGCTGGTGGTATCCAGAATAATTCTGACGGCGAACAGATCATAGATCTCATCGAAAGTCTTGTTTCTGCTGATAAGCTTCTTATAAATGCTGTACAAGTGCTTCGCTCTTCCGTAGATTTCGAACTTGAATCCCTGATCTGTCAGACTTTGCTTAAGAGGTTCGATAAAACCCCTGACGAATTTTTCCCGTTCTCTTTTTTTCTGTTTCAGCCTCTTTGCAATATCATCGTATGCTTTTCTTTCCAGATATTTGAAAGAAAGGTCTTCGAGTTCAGTCTTTACGTTGGAAAGTCCGAATCTGTGAGCAAGCGGCGCAAATATCTCAAGCGTTTCCTGTGCAAGTCGAATCTGTTTTGCAGATGACAAGAATTCAAGTGTTCGGAGATTATGAAGGCGGTCAGCAAACTTGATGAGAATAACTCTGATATCGGATGTCATCGAAAGCAGCATCTTCTTATAAGACTCTACCTGTTTCATTTCATAATTCTCAAACATCCCTTCAATCTTTGTTGCGCCGTCAACGATCTCTGCAATCTCATTTCCAAATTCAGCCTTGATATCATTCAGGGTGAACTTTGTATCTTCAACTACATCATGCAGAAGTGCTGATGCAATGGAAACAGAATCCAGCGGGATCTCTTTTGCGAGAATTAATGCTACGTCGTACGGGTGAGTAATGAATGGTTCTCCGGAGGCACGCTTATCATTCTTATGTGCTTCGTAAGCAAACTTAAAGGCCTGAGAAATAAGCTTGTCGTTTGCGAGTCCTGCCGGAAGGTTTCTGTGGCAATGGTATAAAAGCTCGTCAAGCTTTTTCTTATAGAATGTGCTGAACATTTTTGTAAACACTGCGGAACTGAAAGTCGCAGGTCCGCGGAATGTCTTAATTGTAAATTCTCCAGTCAGGTTCCATAAAGCCGGTCGCCTGCATCGCCAAGCCCGGGCAGTATGAATCCTTTATCGTTGAGGCAATCATCGAGGCAGCATGTAAACATTTCCACTTTTTTCAGGTTGGCAGGTTTGATTCCTTCAGTGATCTTCTTAACTCCTTCAGGAGCAGCGATGACAGATGCCAGTCTGATTTTCTTTATTCCCATTTCTACAAGCTTGTCTATCACATAAATGGCACTTCCTCCGGTAGCTATCATCGGATCAAGTATCACTACAATGATATCTTCACCTTTGACAAACTTCGGAAACCGGAAATAATAGGGAACCGGCTTCAGAGATTTTTCATCTCTGTAAACACCTACATGTCCTATGCTTGCTTCTGGTACAAAATACATGAAACCTTCCATCAATCCAAGTCCTGCCCTAAGAATGGGAAGCAACACGATCCTTTCCTTTAGCGCTGCTCCCTTAATTGTCCTGAAAGGAGTTACAACACTTGTCTTCTTCAGTCCAATATCCTTGAATACTTCCAAAGCAAGGATGTGAGAAATAATGTCAAGAGAATACTTGAACTGCTGTTTGCTGGTATTCTTATCCCTTATCACCGACATGTGGTTCTTCAGTATAGGGTGATCTATGATTCTGAGACTCTTCAATGCCTTATCTAATCCTTAGTTTCAAAGAAGTTGTACTTTAAGTTCTGTCTTTACTTTTTGCGAGGTCATAATTGACTGACCTCTTGCAGAGAGCTTAAGACCCAGATCAATACTTGTTGTTGTTTCTTTGTTAGTCACACAGCCCCTTGTGATATCATAAACTATCTTGCCTCTACCGCCTGTGCTGATTTCTTCTGCTTTATAAGTCATGTCTTTGTCTTTGAATTCCTTTTCCATGAACTCAACGGCAAGATCTGCATCAATCGTAAGAAGCGTATTTCCCTTCTCTTCTTTTATGTCAGAGATCTTATAGGTGAGAATATTTTTCACAGGAAAGATCAGGATCTGCGTTTCATAGGTTCTGTTCCAAGTTGAATCTTTATACACTTCATTCTGCGGGAACATCTGAAACTGCTGCTGAAGCACTGCCTTTATAGCTTCTTGTCCAAATGATTCCTTAAGCTCATTCTTCTGTTCCGGTGAAAGCGTATCACCCAATCCTTTGAAGATCTTGTCATAAACACCCTCGAGTCCGTAGATGTCGGAAATTTCTCCCTGTGGCGAAACGCGAACAAAGAACTCCTCTTTCATAATCGCATTATACTGAAGAAACTCCGGCTTTGAGTAAGCAGAGTCCTTTACATTTGAGTTATATTTCATGCTGACTGATGAATCGGCGGAACTGACTCCGGAGACAATATTGATACTGTCGAACTTTATCTTATATGTGACTATGCCGGCACCGGATATGTCAGTGACTTCTTCGGAATAGAAATAATTAATATCCTGATCTGATGACATTTCCTTATCGCCTGTCATCGGACTCTTCTCAGAGGATGAGGTCTTTGCATTGATCTTATATCTGAAAATTTCTCCCTTCTTGGGCTTCACTATCAGATTTACCTTTGTTCCTTTTTCATCCTTCTTAATCAGCTCTGAGTTTTCACCGGAGCCTTTAGAGTTATTCTGATCTGTCTTGTCGGATTCTTTCTTGTCGCATCCTGAATAGCTTATCAAAGCAATTACAAGTATGGCGTAAATTAGCGGTGCAGAATGTCTTCTTAGCATTTATTTCCTTTCGTTGGTCTGTGGTTAATATTTTGAAAAAATATACCATTTATGGGAAAGAGTTTCAAAGCATTAGGTACTCGGTTAGGATAGAAAATGCACATGCAGTCATTTAGGGGAGGGTCATTTTCCCGACCTTCAAATTTTTTTCAAAAAAATCTCAATTGTGGTTTGAATTTAAAGTTGTAAAAGGATATTTTGCAGTCACTTTTTCCAAGTGAAGGGCGATTAGCTCAATTGGCTAGAGCACCTCGCTTACACCGAGGGGGTTTGAGGTTCGAGTCCTTAATCGCCCACAACCTTCAGAAAAAATTGTCTCATCAGATCTTTATTTCGGGGCAGTTTCCCGCTATATGTATTTAAAAATGGGCATGACTTATCTTGAGTAAAGACAAGCTGATCTTCTTAGCCGCAGTTGCGGCACTCTTCGCGCTGAATTTTCTATCTCCTTCCATTGATCCGTATTATTATACGATCATCATCTATATTGGTATCAACATCATTCTTGCTTCAAGCTTAAATCTCATCAACGGATATACCGGACAATTCTCACTTGGACATGCCGGCTTCATGGCAATCGGAGCTTATATGTCAGCCGCAGTATCAACATACTTCGCTCCATCTTTTGAAGGGCTCATGAGTATGGGTGCAGTCGGTGAGGCAATCGTATTTGTGATATTACTTGTAATTGCGGGAGTCGCAGCTGCAATAGCAGGAATCCTGGTTGGTGTGCCATCACTAAGATTAAGAGGAGATTATCTGGCGATCACTACTCTTGGATTTGCGGAAATAATAAGAGTTATCATACAGAGTCTTGAAGTTGTCGGAGCATCTCAAGGATTCAGAGGCGCATATATTTTTAATAACGGTATGAAGGCCGCTCAGATACCTGCAGACATGTCAGAGGTTCCAAACACCTTTTTTGCGGTACCAAAGTTCACAGATTTTTTCTGGACGTATCTTTTTGTAGCGGTAATAATATTCTTCATCGTCAATCTTATGAACTCAACTTACGGCAGGGGATTTCTTGCGGTGAAAGATGATGAGGTTGCGGCTGAATCAATGGGAGTGAACTCGACTAAATTTAAGGTAATAGCATTTGTCAGCGGTGCATTCTTCGCGGGCATTGCAGGTTCTTTGTATGCGCATTTCAATTTGTATATTAATCCGGAAGATTTCAATTTTCTGAAATCAGTTGAAATAGTAGTTATGGTAATTCTCGGAGGAATGGGAAGTCTTGTTGGTGTAGTTATCGCAGCAGTGCTGCTTACTATCCTTCCGGAACTGCTTCGCGGAGTTGCTGAATACAGAATGATAATCTATGCACTGCTGCTGATCATAATGATGCTGACCAGACCGCAAGGATTATTCGGAGTCAAATTAAGAACCAGAAAAAACCGAACATAAATATTGAATACGCTTGAGATAAATAATTGCACAATGAGATTCGGAGGACTGACATGCGTTGACAAACTCAATGCATTTGTCGGTGAAAACGAACTTGTTGGAATGATTGGACCAAACGGTGCAGGCAAGACAACGGTCTTTAACATTATTACGGGTGTTTATAATCCAACTGAAGGCGATGTGCTGTTCAACGGCACTTCGGTTGTTCCTTTAAGAGCATATCAGGTAGCCGAGCTTGGCATCAGCAGAACATTTCAGAATATCAGACTCTTCTCGAGTCTGAGCGTAAGAGATAACATCAGAGTATCTTTTGTAAAGAGTGTCAAAGCCGGCTTCTTTCAGTCTGTATTCAATGTGGGAAAAATATCCGACGAAGAAAAATATTTTGATGAGAAGACAGATGAATTGCTTGAGATCTTCGGATTGTCTGATGTAGGAGATGAATATGCAAGATCATTGCCGTATGGAGAGCAGAGGAAAGTTGAGATCATCAGAGCGCTTGCTACATCGCCGAAACTGCTATTGCTTGACGAGCCTGCAGCGGGAATGAATCCGACTGAAAAGACTGAGCTGATGAGTCTCATCAAAATGATAAAAGATAAGTTTGGCATTTCAATATTGCTCATTGAGCATGATATGGGAGTTGTTATGGGTGTGTGTGAAAGAATATTCGTTCTTGATTACGGAAAGAAAATAGCAGAGGGAATTCCGGATCACATAAAGAATCATCCGAAAGTTATTGAAGCTTATCTTGGGGAGACGCACACCGATGCTTGAGATAAGGGACCTTCATGTAAATTACGGAGCGATCAAAGCCATAAAAGGAATCAGGATTGATGTGAAGGAGAAGTCAATTGTAACTCTGATCGGAGCCAATGGCGCAGGAAAGACCACATTGCTCAGGACGATTTCATCAATTCTTAAACCCGAATCAGGTACGGTTGAATTTCTCTGCAAAGACATTGCCGGAATGCCGCCGGACAAAGTAGTTGAAGCCGGAATATCTCAATCACCCGAAGGCAGAATGATCTTTGCTAATCTTAGTGTGAAAGAGAATCTTGAAATGGGAGCTTATGTAAGAAAAGACAAAGAGAATATTGAAGGTGACTATGAGCTTGTTTATTCTTTATTCCCAAGAATAAAGGAACGGCTGAAACAGCTTGGCGGAACTCTCAGCGGAGGCGAGCAGCAGATGCTTGCAATATCCAGAGCGTTGATGTCGAGACCGAAGCTCTTACTGCTTGATGAGCCGTCACTTGGAATTGCACCGATACTTGTGAAAGCCATTTTCGAAAAGATAGTTGAGCTGAACAAAATGACCGGAATTACAATTCTATTGGTCGAGCAGAATGCAAACATCGCATTGTCTGTTGCAGACTACGGCTATGTGATGGAAACCGGTAAGATCACCATTGAAGGCGATGCAAAATCGCTTGCTCAGAATGAGGAAGTAAGGAAAGCATATCTTGGGGAGTAATTAGAAATTAAAAATTAAAAATTAGGAATTAGGAATTTTTTGACCAGCTTTAGCCTCTTCACCATTACGTGGACTTGCCCGGTAAGGGCTGTGCTGTCCATAGTGATATTGCTTAATTCATTTTTGATGACGAGGAGTTAGCCAACCAGAAAAAATGATACGCCACTGAATGAGACGGAGAGTTTCATTTCTGGAATAGTTGCAATTCTATATATGCAAGGGCCGGTCCGCTTTTCTATATAAGAAGCTCAATCAAAATGATAAGTCATTAAGTTCTTTTGCAAGGAAATAATTTCATTGCTGTCCAAAACATTTATGTATTTCGAAAATTCATTAGAAAGCAAGCTGGAAAGTTAGAAAAAATTCGGTTCTGAAAAACAACCCGCCCGCCTGTCGAATTACTACTCACTTGAAGCGAATGACGGCGGACAGGCCTCATCCTAATTGCCGTTAAAAAATTGTGAGCTTTGGCGTAAGCCTGCCCGAAGAATACTGAAATACAACACTTTACGCAGGCGGGCCCGTCCTTGCCGGGTAAACCTGCCCGAAGAATACTGAACTTCAGCACTTTACGCAGGCGGGCCCGTCCTTGCCGGGTAAACC
>CALEVL010000060.1 GCA_937924675.1 uncultured Ignavibacteria bacterium
AACGGCGACCTTATTGTTGATGCTGCTGATCTTTCACTGATTGATAATAATGCTTACAATGGCGTGTTGAGCATAACTCCGTGATATTCGGTCGGCGGTTTTCTTTCCTCTAAGGGCAGGAGATTTTGACGCGTGCGGATGAAAATTTGAATTCTAAGAGTATTGAAAAGTACAAAGTGTAAATGGGGGGAGGGTGACTTGACAATGCATAAGTTTCTTATCAACTTTACATAAAAATAGGAGTGCCTTATGAAGAACATTTTCATGTTTATCTTCATCACTGCAATTGCTTCAACAGCATTCTCCCAAAATCCTACTTACACACTTGTTGCAAAGAACTTCTCTCTTGGAGATTCATTGACCGTTCATGATATGATCAAGTTTGATATTTATGTTACTCATACAAATCCACCAACAGTTTATGAATATGCAGGAGGTCAGTATATGTTTAACTTCAATACTGCGGTAAGTTCAAGCGGTATTGAGGTGAAGATCGTCGGAAATTCTGATCTTCCAATTGACATGAAGCCGAGAGGTCCGTCAATCAGCGGTTCTCAGATACGCCTTGGAGTGAATTCATTTCCGGGAGCAGGAAATGGATTTTTGCTGACAGGAAACGGTCCTCAGGGATCTTACATTTGTCAGGTCAGGCTTAGAAATCTTGGAGGCACATTCAACAATGTTCCTCTCAATCTTCAATGGAGGGACTTGCCAAGCTCAAATCCTGTTACCAGACTCTTTGCTTATGTTGGTACAACAAACACAGACATTACTACTCCTGCAACTCATTCAATACAAGGAGGTAATGTTCTCACAGGCATAACTATTGGCGTGAGAGTTTTGATGGAAGGAATGTACAACAATCTCTTCAATCTTCTGAACAGAAAAGACAGCGTCAGAGTATATCTTGCTGAGATCAATGCTCCCTACAACAAAGCCGATTCGGCTGTAAGAGATGTTGACTCAGTGAGTTTCACCGGTGAGTACTACTTCATGAATGCGCCGTCGGGAACTTACTATCTTGTTGTTAAGCATTTCAATTGTCTTGAAACCTGGAGCAGTGCAGGCGTTGCAGTTACACAGGGAGGAATCTTCAGCTATGATTTTACCACATCTGCATCACAGGCATTTGGTAATAATCTGAAGCTCAAGGGCAGCAAGTATTGTATGTGGAGCGGGGATGTTAATCAGGACGGAATAATTGACGGAACAGATCTTTCATCGATTGACAATTCAGCTTATTACTTTGTCACCGGTCTGAATGTTCCTGAAGATCTCAACGGTGACAACATTGTTGACGGCGTTGATTTTCTGATTGGGGATAACAACAGGACGTTTCATTATGTCATATCGCCGTGAAACATAATTGAATAAGTTCAGCTCGCGTCTGAGTCACTGAAGAGCAGAGGAGACTCCACAAAGTGGCAGGCTGTCGCGGGCGAGAAGCATAAGGCCGAAACGATTATATACTCACTTCCCGATGCTCTGTAACAATTGCATTGCCTGCATAGAATTCGGGTCAACTCTTAGAGCTTCGTTTACGAGTTTCCGTGCTTCATCATTCCTTGAATGTTTCATCAGGTATTGAGCTCTTGTCATAAAAGCGTTAAAGTAAGCTGTCATCAACGAACTGTGATGATAATCTGTTAAGTCAGTTGGCTTGTACTGAAACTCTGGTGATCCGTCATCAATGAAGTCATCTGACTTTGTCAACAATGTCAGGATGCCGAAAGGAACTTTCTTAAATTTTTCTTTAAACAATTGGGATTCGTCTTGCTCAATCTCCAATGTTATAAAAGCTTTCCTTTGGGGATAATTATTCTCTGCAATGGAGTTTAGAAGAGCCTTCTGAGAATTCTTATATTTTTGTGATTGATTTCTTTCACTTACGCTTACTGGAGTATCATAGGCCACTTTGTTCTGCTCATAATTCCTGACTTCAGACAGATAGTCGTCGAATTCCTTTCTTGAATTTTCATACAACTGCGGATTATGCTTAATCAAATACTCTACATACCATAATTTATTGAGAAGTTCCTTGTCAATTATTGTTATGTCCTTTCGCTGACCCTCAACAGATTGAAAATACAATGAAGGAGAGACAACAAAATCCCAAAGTTTTGTTACAATTATTGAATTCTCCGGTGCGGAGGAATAGACATTCGTAACAAAGTCCTTCACAGTATAATCATTGGCTTTGCTTGCTGAACTGAAATTAATTGCCATTGGAATGATGAATAACAGCATGAATACTGTTGTCAAAACTTTTGAAAGACTGTCATATTTCAAAACTATCGCTGTCATTCCAAAACATATCCAGATTGTGGTTACTACAAATGCAAGAAGAAAATAAGTGTCGATGTCTATAATATTATAATTGATTGAGTAAAGCACAGTTGTAAGAAAGAGTATGGCCGTGAAAAATAAAATCTTCTTTGATTCCTTAAACATGAGTAAAATTCCGGGTATTGCTAGTAAAATTGGAATATATCCAAACTCTTTTGGATAAAGTCCGAAGAATTTACTTAGTTGGGAGCTAACGGATTCAGAAGATGAGAACATCCTTCTGCTAAATTCCTTGGCTGTTACGTGATTCCACAGACGTTCGATTGTATTTGGATTTCCCCAGCAGAATTCAGCAGCGTCGGCTCTAATCAATAGATACAGATAAGGTGAAAGTCCTATCAATAGTGGAAGAGTAAGTATAGCCAGAGCTTTGATTGATTCAACTTTAGCACCATATACAGTGAAGTATAAGTAAATAAATCCGGGCAATAAATATGCTGTGGACATGTGATTTGAAAATCCTAAACCAATTAAGAACGCAGTAATTATTAGGTTAACATTAACTATGATCTCCCCATCTTGTTTTTCGAAAATTGCTTTCAAGAAGAAATAAATTGTTGATACAAATATTGCAATATGCAAAGAGTAAACTTCAATCACATTTGATGAATTCCAGTAAGTCAAACCAAACGCAGCTATTAAAGAACAACCAAGGCATAACTTCTCAATAGTCTCATTTGTGAATTTTTGAGATTGTCTCTTATCCAATGTCGATTTGAATTGAAAGAGAATAGTGAAAGTAGTTTGTATAACATTAACGAACCGAGCGCTCCAAAGACTGCACTCATAAGATTTAGATTGAATATCTTGCTCCCAAATGGAAGCTTTGAAAATAGATTTCCAATCAGAGTGAACAAAGGATAGCCTGTAGGATGAGCTATGTTAAGATTTGATGCCGCCGCGCCGAGCTCTCCCGAATCTATAAAATAAACTGATGGAGCAATTGTGATTACATATACAACAAATGGTACTATGAAAGAAAGGAGAGGGTATATAAAATCTCTTCTTGTAAACATGTTATTATTTAGATTGGTGTGAAATTATTTATTTGAGATTGAAGTCTCAAGAGAGAAGAGTATGAAAAGTCAATTAACATATTCGCTTATCAAGAATCTATTTCAATACAGGAAAATAAATCACCAACCTGAGTCAAACTTTTTGAATGAAGCAGAAGATCTTGTCACATACGAGAGCATTGGACATTTTCCTCGTTTCAATGTAAATCTTTTAAATGTTCCTTTAAACTTTGCGATGTAAGGGATAAATTGCACAACTTATTAATCACTTAATCACGCAAATTGAAAGGCATAATCCTCGCCGGAGGCGCAGGCTCCCGGCTTTATCCGGTTTCCAAAGTTTACAGCAAGCAACTTACACTTATCTACGATAAACCTCTGATCTATTATCCGCTGTCTATTCTCATGCTGGCCGATATCAGGGATGTGCTGATCATTTCAAATGAAGAAACGATACCTCTTTATAAGAAACTCTTCGAAGACGGCAAAGACATCGGCATGAACATTGAGTATGCCCTGCAATCCGCTCCAAACGGGATTGCAGAGTCATTCATCATTGGGGAAGAATTCATTGGCAGTGACGGAGTTACGCTCATTCTCGGCGACAATATTTTTTACGGTAATCTTGATTTCATTTACAGGGCTCTGGCAAAGAAAGACGGAGCAACTATCTTTGGGTACAGAGTGAATGATCCTGAACGATACGGCATCGTTGAGTTTGATTCAACCGGCAAGGCAATCTCAATAGAAGAGAAGCCGTCTGCGCCAAAGTCTAATTATGCAGTACCGGGACTTTATATGTATGACAATGAAGTGGTCAACATTGCGAAGAATATCAAACCCTCTGCACGCGGCGAACTTGAAATTACGGATGTCAACAATGTCTATCTGCAGAATGGCAAGCTCAATGTTGAGAAGATTGGAAGGGGAGTTGCCTGGCTTGATACCGGAACACCGGAATCTTTGCTTGCTGCATCAAACTTCTTCGGAGTGATTGAAGACAGGCAGGGACTTAAAGTTGCTTGCCTGGAAGAAATTGCATTCAACAGAGGTTTCATAAACAGAAATGAATTCGAAGGTCTTGTTGACAGAATTCCGAAGTCTCTTTACAGGTCTTATCTCGAAAAGATACTTAAAGAGAATTGAGATGAAAGTTGAGAAAACGTTCATTCCCGGACTGCTTGTCATAGAACCGGATTTCTTCCCTGATAACCGCGGATTCTTTTTTGAATCATTCAACAGGGAGAAGTATGCGGCGCATGGAATTGAGATGGAATTCATTCAGGATAATCTATCCAAGTCAACTAAGAATACTGTCAGAGGATTGCACTACCAGGCAGGGGAACATGCTCAGGGCAAACTGTGCCAGGTGATAACGGGCAATGTGCTTGATGTTGCAGTTGATATCAGATTCGGCTCGCCTACATTCGGGAAGCATTTCTCCGTTGAACTAAGTGGAGATAATCATAAGCAGATATGGATACCGCCGGGCTTCGCGCACGGTTTTTCGGTGCTAACAGATGAAGCCATTTTTTCTTACAAGTGCACTGCGAAGTATGACAAACCTTCGGAGCGAAGTATTATTTATAATGATCCTGTTCTGGGTATAGAGTGGATGGTCGAAACGCCGATAGTTTCTGATAAGGATCTTAAGGCGAAGATTTTTGCTGAGATTAAGAAAGAGTTTTTCTTTACATAATATATTTTGAACATAAATATTATCAGATCATGAAGGTAAGCGTTTGGGATACGTATGTTAAAAAGGAAGACGGCAGTGTCATGCATTTTGATATTCTGGTTCCGGAAGAAATGACAGACGAGAATAAGATTTTTGAATACGGCACAGCGCATGTTGAAAGCAGAAATATTAAAAACACTGTTGTGGATGCTGAAGAATGTCAGAAGTGTCACATAGAAGTTGCAAGTGAGCACGTTGTCGAATCAATTTCTGACAAAGGTTATTACATAATTGAGATGGATGATATACCCGCAGAGCTACCTGAGAATCCGAGCCGGTCTCAGATGATATTATTCCTGAGGGCAAATTTTCCGCAATACCGTTTTGCTGAGTTCAAGGGTTTGGGTGATGAGGAAATAAAGCAATTGATTGAGAAATAAAATTATAGCGTTACTTTCTCTAAAGAGTTCATCAGACTGTGACGTGGGCGATTTAGCATTCAGATTTAACACAGTTAGCGGTCTGATCTCAATATTGCGTCAGAGTCCCCGCCTGCAAAGAGTGGATTAGATTAACTTTCTGCGGGCAGGC
Source organism: uncultured Ignavibacteria bacterium (assembly GCA_937924675.1). Lineage (GTDB taxonomy): Bacteria > Bacteroidota > Ignavibacteria > Tepidaquicellales > Tepidaquicellaceae > JADJAH01. The sequence continues at coordinate 5,632 of CALEVL010000060.1, forward strand.
CGGAAAAGCGCCGGAGACTCTGACGCGGGCGATTAAGCATTCAGATTTAACACAGTTAGCGGTCTGATCTCAATATTGCGTCAGAGTCCCCGCCTGCAAAGAGTGGATTAGATTAACTTTCTGCGGGCAGGCCGGAAAAGCGCCGGAGACTCTGACGCGGGCGGTAAATTTCTAATTTCTAATTTCTAATTTCAAATTCTCAATGCACCGCTTTTCCTGACTTCAACGCCGCCTTAAAATAATCATACGTGATCTTCAACCCTTCCGCTCTTGGTACTCTAGGTTCCCATCCGAGTATTTCCTTTGCCTTTGTAATGTCAGGCTGTCTTTGCTTAGGATCATCTTTTGGCAATGGCTTGAAGACTATCTTCTGATCAGTTCCGGTAAGTTTTATAATTTCCTCTGCAAATTCTTTGATCGTAATCTCGTCTGGATTGCCGATGTTTACAGGCATGATATAATCGCTCATTAACAGTCTGTAAATGCCGTCTATCAAGTCATCTACAAAGCAGAAAGATCTTGTCTGACTTCCGTCACCAAAGACAGTAATGTCTTCTCCTTTGATCGCCTGACTGAAGAATGCCGGAAGAGCCCGACCATCGTTGAGTCTCATGCGGGGTCCGTATGTATTGAATATTCTGACAATCCTTGTATCAAGTCCGTGATAAGTGTGATATGCCATTGTGATGGCTTCCATAAATCTTTTGGCTTCATCATAAACTCCACGCGGTCCGATGGGATTTACATTTCCCCAGTACTCTTCATTCTGTGGATGCACACTGGGATCTCCGTAAATTTCAGAAGTAGATGCAATGAGAAATCTTGCCTTCTTTTCCTTAGCAAGTCCGAGAAGATTATGAGTCCCAAGCGAACCTACTTTCAGAGTTTGAATTGGGATCTTCAGATAGTCTATTGGCGAAGCTGGTGATGCAAAGTGTAGAATGTAATCTAGTTTCCCCGGCACATGAACAAATTTAGTTACATCATGAAAATAGAATTCAAATTCTTTCTTAGGAAAAAGATGTTCGATATTATGCATGCTGCCTGTGATCAGGTTATCCATTCCAATAACATGGCAACCTTCTTTTATGAATCTGTCGCAAAGATGTGAACCGAGAAATCCTGCTGCGCCTGTAATGAGCACGCGTTTGTTAGTATTGTCGTAATTGGTCATTAAGATAATTTTTGAGGCAATTTACGAATTGATTTTGTAAGATTTGAGTTAGAAAGCACCGAAGGTGCATTTTGTAACCACAACCGTCCAAAACGTTTTACTTAAAGTGCAATTATTTCGAACCATTTATATAGAATAAAATCATTTCCGTTTTCTATTGAACCCCCGATAGAATCATTCGGGGGCAGGATAAGAAAGCTTGGCAAACCTGCCTGCGAAGCAGCAGTGACAATTCTATTGCCATTTAAGCAGGCGGGGAAAAGTCGCCCGTCTGCCTCACACTCTTTGCTTCTGAATAATCGATGCCGTGCAGGCGGGTTGTTTTTCCTAATCGAAAAATTCCTAATGCTCTATCTTAATTTCATATAATTTTCGTTGTGGAAAAATCAATTTGTACGTCAATGGTTCTAACTTTCGAATCACTGGAGTATTGTTATTGCAATGGTTGCAATTCTTGTCAAGCCGATCATCATGACTCCTAAGGAGATGAGTTCTGAATTTGCATGTAAGAAAACATTAGTATATCAGACAAATAAGTATTGCATGCTTAGGCTATACATTCACAGTGACAGATTTCAGTACCTAATCGCCTACTTTGGCAAGTAAGAAGTGATGAACAGTTAGGTCTGTTCGTTGATGGCTAATGCATTTGCAAATATTATTTGTAAAAGAGATTTCCATTTGCATGAATCTATGGGAGTAGTAAAAATGTCGAGATTCAAAATAGATTGTTGTTGGCATTTGGTGAGAATCTACTTAGCAATATTTATGTGCAATGACTTTGCATACTTTGAATCTTCTCAATAAACCAACACTTATCAAATAGCATTGGCGATTCCTCTATTCTGTTCTTCAAATCAAAAATTCTATTGCCATCGGGAGATTCAACACAAAGTCTAATATTTAGCAGTTGATGGCAAAAGTTGATTAACTCTGAATATTTCATCTTGTAAAAGTCATTCAGTGTTGTTGTTCTCTTTAGATAATGTTTAAAAGCATCAACGTGTGATGTTGCTGAGTCAAATAGTTCAAGTTCATAATAACTTTGAAAAATGCAGATCTTAAGCTGAGCCATTGCTAATTCGCCAATTGAATGGGAATTGACTTTATAAGAGTACTCAAGACACTTTTGAAAGTTTTTCCTTTCAAACTCGAGCAGTGCAAAAGAGGAATTCCAAATATTATTTCTGTCAGATGCAGACACTTTGCAAATGAAGACATATATAAACCATTCGGTCCAATCGGGATCGAATTGCAGAGAGTGCCAAACATGAAATAAAAAATTGTGTGAACTAAAAACATAATCTTCAAAATAGAACCGCCTGAGTATCATTGCATTCAGTTTACAGATCATGAATGGCTCCTTCATAAATTTCTCTCTTCTCATTTCAGATTGCTTAACAGAATGTGTCATGAGAATTGATATGCATGAAAGAACATACTCATGATTTACATTTGTGATATTGTTTAAGCTGTTAAAGACATTTTCCTTTGCTTCGAAATAATATGAATCCACTTTCGGAAATTTAAGCATGCTCATCAAATTCAGAATGAACTCAAAGAGGGGAATCGATATTCCATTTTTTCCCAATTCATTTTTGAGCTTGTTTGTGTCGAAATTATCAAGAAACAGCTCTGCAACAGAAAGTTCGTCCGGAATGCAATATACGTTTCTCAGCGAGGCCACTTCACCAAGGTCTTTAATAATGAGTTCTAAGAAGTAAAGTGAATTGTGCAAGCTTCGATTGAAGAAATGATCAACGAAATTGAGCTGCTGATTATTTGACAGATTGTGATGAATAACCAAAGCGTCTATTGAAGCCTTTTGCTTAGAGTTGATATCATTTGCACTTGCCGTTAATTCATAATCTTCCAAGCGTTTCAACTCAGAATTGAAAAGGCTGTTCAGGTTTCTATCATCCATTTCTTTGCAGAGAAAGATTCGCTTCATAAATGATTTTGAATCAAATCTTTGCTGAGCAAGAAATTGTCTTTCGAGCTCAAGAAAATTTGACAGAAGTTTCTTTACATTATTTGTGTTGGCATGAATAGGAGAGAATAGGTCCTTGAAAAACTTATCATCGTAGCTGAGTGATGTGTGCGGGTGAGATTGTGCTAACGCATCCACAAGCATTGTCAGATGTTTGTTCCGGTTATGATAGGGCGAGCGAACATAATCCGAAAGCTTCTTAAGTTCTTCCTTTGTAAATGTATTATAGAGATCTATGGCTTTGCTTTGAATCATACAAGGATTCCTGTTTACGAATCAACAAAAGCTATAAATATAGGATAGCAATTATTAAAACCAAATGAAAGGCTCTGTTAAATTATCGATTTCAAGGCAATTGGCTCTGTCATTGGCGAAGATTTAATTGTTGCCCGAAAAAAAATGAATGCTATGAGTGTGAATTCGTGTAAAGTTAGGGAGTAATCCTTCCTATTCTGGTTGCAAACTTCTAACATGTAGAAGTTTATGATACACAATCTTTCAAGTTCGGAACGAAGTGGTTTCTGCCGAAAAAAAATTGATAACTATTTGATGGAGATAGCAAACAAAGTAAAAGAACTGACATTTCGCTAATACTTTTGACAAAAAAATTTCACCAACAAGCAAAGGAAAACTGCAAACATAACCATAATATCGCCACAAAATCACAGGTGTTAGCAGCCAGCAATTTCACTATTAAGATAATTTGTCTTTGGAAGCAAATATTAGCACTCCTAATTTTGCAACAAGTGATTCATACAGCAAAGTTTGATGCTCCAATGAAACAAAAAGGAAGAACAGGTGTGAAATAACTAAAGGAAACAGCCATGAAAACGATTTATATTTATTCATCAGTATTGTTAGTAATATTTTTCCTTTTATTCTTTTCAAGTGATTCAGTTTTCGCACAATACGATGACGAAGGAGGCAAAACTGCAATAGATAGATGTGGTACAACCGAATACAATGAACAGATAGAAGCCACTTTTCCAAATGTGAAAGCTCTGAGAAAAGAAATTGAAGCACAGATAAAGCTTTACATTGAACAACATCAGGGTGATTCTCATCCAATGGTTACAATTCCAGTTGTTGTTCATATTGTTCACAAATCACATGAGCAGAACATCTCAAACCAAAGAGTCTCTGAACAAATAAACGTTCTCAATGCAGATTACAGAAGAAGAAATGCAGACGCAAGTTCAACCCCAACGGCTTTTACACCCATAGCAAGTGATTTGAGAATCGAATTCTGTTTAGCTACTCGTGATCCTTTAGGAAATGTTACAAGCGGGATCACAAGAACTCTAACTAATGTTAATGCTTTCACAGTGCCAACGGATTATGTCAAGTTTAGTTCTACAGGAGGAAAAGATGCTTGGCCAAGAGATAAGTATTTAAACATTTGGGTATGCAATCTTGCAGGAACAGTTGGGGGATATTCATCATTTCCTGGAGATCCAGCCGATCGTGACGGAGTAGTAATTAGTTATAAGAATTTTGGTTTTACCGCAAATTATCAATTTGGAGAAGGCAGAGTGTGCACCCACGAGGTAGGACATTGGCTGAGCTTGTTACATACTTGGGGGGATTCCCCGGGATGTTCGGCTGATGATCTTGTTAGCGACACGCCATTACAAGATAATGAAAGCAATGACTGTCTATTCTTTCCTAAGACAGACATTTGTAGCCCAAGTTCTCCAGGAATCATGTTTATGAATTTCATGGATTATTCGGATGATGCTTGCAAGAATTTGTTTACAATTGGCCAATCTGCTCGAACAGATGCAACAATAAATATTGCACGTTCCAGTTTGAAGACTTCAACAGGATGTGGACCATGTGCAATAAATGGTCCTACTAACGTTGCAATAAATACAACTGATTCTTTTTCATGTAATTTATTAGTTGGTAATTGGAGCATAGCCAATTATGGGAATGCTTCTGCTTCTATAGTTGCTTCTGTTGCTAACCACGTAGACGTTAATTCAGGAGGAACAGGTGGGCATTTTGTTCTTTATTACAATATTGGTAGTGCCGTAATGTGCAGCAAGCATGTGTTCGTAAATGACCCGTCTCCAGTAGAACTAACATCCTTCTACTCCTATGTGAGCAAGAATAACTCGCGCCTGAACTGGTCCACCTCCTCCGAATCCAACAACTCCGGCTTCGAAATCCAACGCTTTGCAATTGATCAGAACTGGACAACTCTCGGCTTCGTCACAGGCTCAGGGAATTCGACTGAACCAAAGTCATACGCGTTCGAAGACCGGAATTTACCTTCCGGCATCTACCATTACCGCATAAAACAAATCGACTTCAACGGCAACTTTGAATATTTCGAACTTTCCGAAGCCGTCACAATTGGCGTTCCTGAAAAGTTCTTCCTCGAACAGAATTATCCGAATCCGTTCAATCCGGTCACTTCGATTGTTTACGGAATTCCTGAAACCGGCAAAGTTAAGCTGAAAGTATTCGACATGAGTGGAAAGGAAATCATTACATTGGTGAATGAAACTAAGGATGCGGGATACCACACTGCAAAGTTTGATGCGACGGGACTTGCCTCAGGTGCCTATATCTATAGAATTGAGAGTGGCGGGTTTATTTCTTTGAAGAAGATGGTTCTTGTAAAATAAAAAATAGCCTATGGGATTAAACAGAGTTACGGGACAATCTGAGCAGATTCATTTTGCCTTCAGTCAGAGTCATCCTGAGTTTGATTAGGCGAAATGAATCTACAGGTTCTCCCTGTTCAGATGCCTACATAATCAAGAAGAATGTTTTATCTGCAGGATGTTGATTGGCAAAAGGAAGGTTGCTTAGGCACATAATTCGAAAAGATTTGAATCTAAAAAAGTTTTCTATGAATTGATACTGAGCTATTCATAATCAAGCATGAGCATTTGCAGTTGTTACTTTAAGAGTAAATGATTGTACGGGGAATTGTAGTAAGTGTTTGTGGTATGACTGCATTCTTACAGGTTTATTTTGTAGAATTGACAAACAAATTGATAAACAATTAAACAAATTGTATGGGAAAAATCTCAGGATCCAAGAAGTTAACTACTGCGGCAGTTGCAGCTATTGCTATACTGCTTTCGATGATTTCGGAAATCACTTACGCGAGCCAAACGGATAAAGATTTCTTTAAGAGCGGGCTATTCAGGAACAGTTTGGATATGCCAAATGGATTTGCAATGATTGATGACATTGCAGGTGTAAATCCAAATCAAAATTCAATTAATGTGGCAAGGTCAGAAAATATTGTGATTACATTTACTATGGATATGAATGCATCTACTGTCACCGGTGCGAATATTAAAGTCATCGGACATTTGACCGGCTTCATTCAATCAAGCATGAATTACAATCCCGCAGCAAGAACGGTAACAATTGACCCGCTTAATGATTTTCAAACAGGCGAAGAGATCAATGTAATACTTACTCCGAATATTCTGAAATCGAATGGTGATTCAATTGAGGCATTTCAATTCAAGTTTACTGCGTCGGTGGATGGCGGTTCAGGTCACTTTAGCTCAGGAGTGCAAATTAGTTTACAGGAAGATGGAAATCTGTCATCAGTTGCAGGTGACTTTGATGGTGATAATGATATTGATGTTTGTTTCGTAGTCCAAAATAACATGAATACTAAAAAATTATTTCTGGTAAGAAACACAGGAAATGGTTCATTCGACAATCAACCAATTTTAATATCTGAATTTGGCAGCGATTATTTGTCCTCAACATTGATTGCTTTGGATTGCGATGGAGATGGTGATCTGGATTTGGCAATTGGTACTGAAGGCGGTTTAAAAAGATTCAAGAACAATGGAGCCGGTATTTTTACGGAAACCGCCATGTTTCAAAATGCAAGAGGATCGTTGATTGCGAGCGGGGATATGGACGGCGACGGGGATCATGATATTATCAGTTTAGCTGAAGGTGCTTTCAACCCCGGTGAAATAATTATCTCTGCAAATGACGGCAATGGTAATTTCAGCGCAGGTCTTTATGGTCATCTCTTCTTTTGCGATTGTATATATCATTTGTCATACACCTCATTTACAGGCGTAAATGTGGAGGATTTTGACAATGACGGAGATCAAGACGTAGTAATTTCAGGATTAACAACTTCATTGTTTCCAAAATGCCGCTGCGATTTTTCATTTATTTTGTACAATTCAGGTAATGGAGTTGAATACTCACATATTGACATTGTCCCTGCCTTCTCAGAGACCATAGTTTCAGGCAATGTCAACTCGGACGGATTTGAGGACTTCTTGGGAGGCAGCGGATCAGTATTCAGGAATGTGAATGGCACTGGACAATTCTTATTTTCCACTTATGCAAACCCATCGGGATCCATCTTGTTACATGATTATGACGGTGACGGTGATCTGGATATTGCATCACACGATTTCCAGAATCAGCAATTGAATGTTTTGGGAAACAACGGTTCCGGAGTATTTACTCAACTGAATTCCAGCAATCTGAATCTCTCTCCACGTGGAATGTCTTCAGCGGATTTTGACGGCGATGGAGATTTAGATATTGCAGGAAAAATCAACTTAAGGAGTTCCGGACTGTCGATACTGTTTAACGATTATCTGTGTTCAATATCCGGATTCAGCCACATCCCAATTAATTCGGAAAGTGTATTCCGTTCCATCGCAGGGTCGGGAAGATTCTGGACTCTGTCAAATTACGGCAGCACTGCTGCCTCGATCATCGGATCAATTACTAATGATTCACTGGTTGTTTCTGCCGGAAGTATCGGGGGACATTTTGTCTTGTATTATTCAGACAATATGGGTGTGCTCTGCCACAAACATGTCTTTGTAGAGGATCCCTTACCTGTTGAAATGGCTTCATTTACATCCGGTATCTCAGGAAGAGATGTAACCTTGAACTGGACAACTTCATCAGAGACAAACAACTCCGGCTTTGAAATCCAAAGAGCATTTGGAAAAGGTCAGTATCTGAAAATTTCTTTTGTCACAGGCAATGGAACTTCGTCAATTGCAAATTCATACTCATATATAGACAAAGGTTTGAGCTCCGGAAATTACAACTATAGATTAAAGCAGTCTGACTTCAACGGAAACTTTGAGTACTTTAACCTAAGCAATGAAGTTGTTATCGGCATTCCCGGGAAGTTTGACCTGTCTCAGAATTATCCGAATCCTTTCAATCCTTCGACAAAAATAAATTTTGATGTGCCTGTTGACAGCAGAGTGAGCATTAATCTTTTTGACATGTCGGGAAAGGAGGTAGCTTCGCTTACAAACGAAGTTAAAGCGGCAGGATATTATACTTTGGAATTCAATGCTTCAGAACTGCCAAGCGGTATTTACTTTTACAGAATTATTGCCGATGGCAATGGAAGTAGTTTCATTTCAACAAAGAAAATGACGCTAATAAAATAACATCAATGTTACAAGCTTAAAGAAACTCGAGATTAAACTGAAGCATAGTACTTGCTGCGGGCAGTTTCCAATTATTTTCTGATTGAAATGAAACTGCTCATTTAAGCGGACACAATAAAACTCCTTTCGGAATTGTTTTGAAATGCCTGTCACAAGTCGCAGCAAGTGCAGGGTTTGAAGGAAAGGATTTTTTTGTGTTTAACTTATGTAACGCATTCAAAAAGATTTCAAATAGCAACTGTTTTTAGAAATTGACATTTGTAAGCAACTCTTTTGCCACGCCACAAAGGATGACAATAATTGAAATGCTTTTCCACTTTCAATTTTCAATTCCTAATTCCTAATTCCTAATTCCTAATTCCTAATTCCTAATTCTCACCTGCTTCTTCCTTTCTCTTAAAGGCGCCAATCAATAACTTTGCCGCATGAAAAAATTCAATCCAGTTAAGACCGACACGGGGAAAATTAAACTGCTTGAGACATTTGACAACTCATTCCCTAATAGAAACTATCTCATCATTCATACCGCCAGTGAATTTACTTCGGTGTGTCCTAAGACAGGGCAACCGGATTTTGGTGTGATCACAATATCATATATTGCGGCAAAGAAATGTGTGGAACTTAAATCACTTAAGTTTTATCTGCAGGCATTCCGGAATGAAGGCATCTTTTATGAGAATGTTACGAACAGAATACTCGATGATCTTGTATCTGTTTTGAAACCGAAATGGATGGAAGTGAAGGGTGTTTACTCTGTAAGGGGAGGACTGCATTCAACCATTGTTGCAACTCACGGAAAGATTCCGAAGTAAACTTCAGACAATAACTTCGTCAGCAGTCACATACGGGCATGCAGCAAAGTGGTTCTCTGCTTTCAACTCAAGTGGGGGAACTGCGTTTGCGCATTCGGGCTTTGCAATCGGACACCGTGTCCTGAAACCGCATCCGCTCGGCTTATTCATAGGTGTCGGAACATCTCCCGTAAGTATAGTTCTGTCTTTTTTCTTTCTCTTTGGATTTGGAACTGGCACTGCCGACAAGAGCGCTCTGCTGTAAGGATGAATCGGATTGTGGTAGATATCTTTGCCTGGTCCAAGTTCAACTATATTGCCAAGATACATAACTGCAATTCTTGAACTAATATGCTCAACTACGGAAAGATCGTGCGCAATGAACAAAATGCTGAGATCGAACTCGTCCTGTAGTTCCTGCAGAAGATTAATTACCTGCGCCTGTATCGAAACATCAAGTGCAGAAACCGGTTCGTCTGCAACTATGATCTTTGGATTCGTGGCAAGCGATCTTGCGATACCGATCCTTTGCCTCTGCCCGCCGGAAAATTCGTGAGGGTATCTCTTTGATTGTTCAGACTGAAGTCCTACTTTTTCAAGTAACCATGCAACTCTCTCTAATCTCTGATTCTTCGTAAGGTCTGTATGATACAGCATCGGCTCTTCAATGATCTGTCCGACCGTAAGTCTGGCATTGAGTGATGAATACGGATCCTGAAATATCATCTGAATGAAACCTCTGTGCTTGCGCATATCATTTCTGTTGAGACTCAACAGGTCTATCTCCTCATTGCCGGTTCTTACCCAAACTTCACCGGTTATTTCCACATCCGGGGAAGAGAATCTCAATATGTTGATGACTGCTTTGCCTATGGTTGACTTACCACAGCCGGATTCACCTACAAGTCCGAGAGTTTCACCTTTCTTCATTTCGAGTGAAACACCGTCAACGGCTTTCACTTCCGCCACTTTCCTCAGAAGTAATCCGCCGGTCACGGGAAATTTCACCATCAGGTTCTTTATTTCAAGAATGTTCTCAGGCTTCATAATTCAGGCTCTTCAAATAATCCGGGTTATCGAATAAATGGCATCTTGCAAAGTGTGCAGGCTGGATTTCTCTAAGTTCAGGTTCGGTGCTGTAACATTTGTCAAATGCCTTGATACATCTTGTGCAGAATTTACAACCTTTGGGAAGTTCAAGAATGTGAGGAATCATTCCGGGGATTGCCTGCAAAGTTTCTTTTGGCTCTTCAGGATCCGGAAGAGATTCAAGAAGTCCCTTAGTATATGGATGGAACGGTTTACCGAAAAGATCGTCAACACTCGCCACTTCCTGAATCTTTCCTCCGTACATGACAATCACTCGATGACAAGTTTCAGCTACAACTCCCAGATTGTGAGTTATAAGAAGTATAGCTGCTTCTTTTCTTTCATCTTTAAGCTTAAGCATCAGCTCAAGTATCTGCGCCTGAATAGTCACATCAAGCGCCGTAGTCGGTTCATCTGCAATAAGCAATGCCGGATTGCAGGCAAGTGCCATTGCAATCATCACACGCTGTCTCATGCCTCCGCTGAACTGATGAGGATAGTCCTTCATTCGCTTCTCCGGAGCAGGTATGCCAACGAGTCTCAACATTTCTACGCCCTTGCTGAATGCTTCTTCCTTAGACATCTTCTCGTGATTCAGAATCACTTCCGTAAGCTGATTTCCGATCTTCATTACAGGATTAAGAGATGTCATCGGTTCCTGAAATATCATGGATATGTCTTTGCCTCTGATCTCCTGCATATCCTGATAGCTAAGCTTCAGCAAATCTTTGCCCTGGTAAAGTACTTCACCGGCAACAATTTTTCCGGGAGGATCGGGAATTAACCTTGTGATTGAATATGCCGTAACGGACTTGCCCGAGCCGGATTCTCCAACAATGCCGAGCACTTCACCTTCATAAATATCGAATGAAACATCATCAACAGCTTTGGCAGGTACTTTGCCTTTCAGGTATCTGTCGGAAGAATACAATGCATCTAATACTTTGTCATGACCGATGTCTTCTTCTGAGATTTGTTTGTCAGTAGCTTCAACAAAGAAGTAGGTCCGCAGATTCTTGATCTGAAATAATTTTCTCTTTTCTTCCGTCATCTCAGCCTTGAATAAACTTTAGGATCGAATGCTTCACGAATTGCTTCACCGATAAAAGTGATTGACAACAATGTAAGAAACAGCGCCATGAGCGGCGTTGCAATCAGCCACCAGTTCTCAATATTGCTCAGCCCTTGCTGCATCAGCTGTCCCCAACTTGGTGTTGGCGGGGGAAGTCCGAATCCCAGGAAGTCTAATGAAACAAGCGAGAATATATTTGCAACAATGGCAAACGGTGCATAAGAAATTACAGGTGTAAGTGAATTCGGAAGTATATGTTTAAATATTAGAGTTCTGTTCTTAGCGCCCATTGAAACTCCCGCCGAAACATAATCACGAGCTTTCTCTCTGTAGAACTCGCCTCTTATGTAATACGAAATTCCTATCCAACCAAACAACATAAGTATGAATACAAGCAGTATAAAATTCGGTTGGATTATCGAGCTTATTATGATGATCACATACAGGAACGGAAGGGTACTCCATATCTCAATCAGCCGCAGTCCGAAGAAGTCAACTTTGCCGCCAAAGAAACCAAGTGTTGAGCCGATTGAAACACCAATGAAGTAAGCAAAGAATGTTACAATGATCGAGAATGATAGTCCTATGTTGAATCCATAAGCAAGCCGCGCAAACACGTCTCGACCCCTGTCATCAGTTCCGGCCCAATGTTCTCCTGAAGGCGGATGAGGCGGATTTCCTTCTAGTTCATTGAGAAGATTTTCATTTGGTCCAAACGGATATAAAGGCATCAGAACCCAGTTGCCTTTATCTTCTTCCTTGAATTGCTTCTTCAGCATTCTGTAATTTGCTTCGCCTTGAAGATCCTGTCCAAAAGATTCCGCGGAATAGTACTTGAAAATAGGGAAGTGGTAATTGCCGTTGTAATTCACAATCAGTGCATCTCTTCCGACAAAGAGCGGAAGAATAAATGAAAGCAAATACAAAACAACAATTGTGATAAAAGAATAATAGCCTCTTTTGAGAGTCTTGAACTTCCTCCATCTTTTCTTGAAAATAGATGTAGAAACTTCGGGTTTATTTGTTTTCTCTATTTCTTCAGCCATCAGCTCTTTTATCAGTTATCTGCGAATCTTCGTATCGCAGATTTGAGTTCAATTGTTAGTAAAATAAAATTCTATTTGAATCTGATTCTTGGATCAACAAATGCGTAGATCATATCTGATATAATATTGCCAAGCAAAAGTAATAGGCTTGATATCACAAGGATTCCCATTGTTACAGGATAATCACGCTGAACGATAGATTCATAACCAAGCAAACCAATTCCGTTAATGTTAAAAACTCTTTCGATAAGAAGACTGCCGGCAAGTACAAGAGAAACTGCATGCCCGAGTCCTGTTGCAATAGGGATAAGCGAATTTCTCAATGCATGACCAAAGATAACTCTCTTCTCAGAAAGTCCTTTTGAATAGGCAGTACGCACATAATCCTGACTGAGATTTTCAATCACGGAATTTTTTGTGAGGATTGTAAGTGTAGCAAAACTACCGATCATATAACTGGCAACGGGAAGAATTGTGTGATATACCTGATCTGTTACTTTGCCCCATGCAGATAAACTTTCCCAATCTTCAGACCTGAATCCGCCGAGAGGAAACACATCCCAGAAACTTCCGCCGCCAAACAGCACAATCATCAAAGCACCAAATGCGAATCCGGGTATAGAATACCCTATGAAGACAAGCGCCGACGTGAGAAAATCAAATGCAGAGCCGTTCTTGACGGCCTTGTACACCCCCAGAGGTACGCAAACCAAATAGGTTAACAAGAATCCGATCAAACCAAAATAGATTGAAACGGGAAAACGGGATTTGATTACATCCCAGACGGGCTCGGCGTAAACATACGACCTGCCGAGGTCAAACTTAAGAAGATTACCGATCCAGATCAAATATCTTTCATGAAGAGGTTTGTCGAATCCGTAGAATTTTTTCAGTTCATCAATGGCAGACTGAGGAATATTCTGCGTAGTGCCGCCTGTAGTTGAGCCGCTTTCTGTCGATCCGGATTTGCCACCCATACGTATTTTCATGATCTCCATTTCCAGCGGACCGCCGGGCACAAACTGAAGTATCATAAATGTTATGAGCGTTATTCCGAAGAATGTCGGAATGATCAGGAGAAATCTTCTTAAGAAATAAGTTGTCATCCGCGGCTTAGTCTGTGATTGTTACTACCTCACCGGCTTCTTCGCGTTTCTTTACATCAACCCAGAACTTCTCTTCAACCTCGCCTACAGGAAGCGATTTGCTCTTATCGTTAATTGCCTCTTCGTAAGCTGCAAATTTTTGCGGGTCGATCCACCAGAATGCAAATATCGGAGGTTCGGCTCCGCCATAATAATCATCAAATCTGGAAATCGTCCACTTAGGATATCCGAACTTATTCTGGAAAAGAATTCTCGAGTAATCAGCATACCATCCAAGCACATAGGGCTGCATTGAGATTATGATACTGTCAACTTCTCTTACTTGCTTTACTCTTTCTTTCTTGTCAAATGTTGTATTGTACATCTTTGCAAGTTCGTCAATCCGTGTGTTCTTTATGCCTGACCAGTTTGTGCTATTAGGATCATCGGCAGTTTTGGAGATTACATTGAACTCAAGCCCTGGAGGATTCTGTCCCCCCCATGCAGCCATTATCATACTGAAGTTTCTCTCGTTGCCGATCTTGAACTGAGTTGTGCCGTCAATCTGCTTAAGGTTAAGCTTTATGCCGGCTCTCTTAAGATCCTCCTGATATATTGTAAGGTATCTTTCCTGACTCGGCTGAGTATAGGTCAACTCCATTTCAAAAATTCTTCCGTCCTTGGTTCTGTAACCCTCCGCATTCTTTTCCTTCCAGCCTGCTTCTTCAAGCAGAAGTATTGCACTGTCAAGATTGAAGTTTACCAACGAGTTGTTTGGATTCTCATAAGGTGTTCCTGAGAAGAATGATTTTAGCGGCGTGTACGAATTGTAGAAAAGTTTCTCGTTAAATTTCTTTCTGTCGTAAAGCATTGAGAACGCCTTCCTGACTCTTATATCATCGAAGGGCGGTTTTCTCATGTTAAGGGCGAGTCCTGATGTTCCACCGGGGTTCTGATTATAGATCTTCCTCTTTTGCACAATCCCGCGCTTTACTTCATCAAAGTCTGTCTTTTCTGCCCACCATTGAGCTCTGCTGACACTGTAAACATCAATTTCACCCTTCTTGAATTTTTCAAACTGAAGAGTTTCATCCTGTATAACATCAGTTCTAATTACATCAAAATTATACATACCCTTTGCAAATTTTTCTTTCTCTCCCCAGTAATCACTTCTTCTTCTCATTATAATAGAGCGTCCTTTCTCAACATCTTCTTTCCTGATGTAATAAGGTCCGCTTCCCGGCATTGGATCATAATTGTATTTCTCAAGGTAATCTTTGGCAGTAAGTCCTTCAAGGAGGTGCGCAGGTAGAAGTCTGATTCCGGCGGCAGTTGCAAAGTAGACCCAGCCAACTTTCTTTGCTTTAATTGATACAATATATTTGCTTTCTGCAACAGGCATATCAAAATTCTCCTTATAATATTCTGCTCCGCCGGTAAGAAGACCCGGGTCAAGAAGAAGTTTGAAGGTCGCAATATAATCATCAGCTGTAACAGGTTTTCCGTCAGCCCACCGTGCATTTGGATTTATTCTGAAACGGAAATCTTTCTTGTCTTCGGATATCTGCCAATGTGTTGCAAGCCTCGGTGAGTAGTCCTGTGTAACAGGATCAGTTTCAAGAAATGATTCATACATCAATGACTGAGCCATTCTTGTATAGTAAGAATTTTCATCTTTGCCAACACTTCTCAGTGTCGCAGGAAAATCAGGAATTGACCATACAATTGTTCCGCCTTTTACTGCCTTGCTGCTTCCAAGTACGTTATAGTCGGTTGATGTTGTCCATCCTTCGCCGGTAAAACCATTGCCGCCCATTTCAGCGGTTACAGAAGGATCTGCCCCCGGCGGTGTGTCAAATTTTTTGATTGAGATTGGTTGTGTCTCTGTCTTCTTTACCTGAATCTTCTTGTCATCTTTGCTTCCGCATGACATCATTGAAATTGAAACAAACAAAGCAATGATTACTGCAAATGAATATCTGTAGTTCATCGTTAATGATAAATTAATTTGTGGGCAATATAAAGAAAGCAATACAAAATTAATAGTTTGTTTAATGGTAAAAATGTTTTCTGATTAAAGTCCCCAGCAAGGAATAATGAATCTCTGCTAATGAACTAACTAATTGTTGACCGAAAATTATTATCCGGGAGTTTCTCTTATATGAATTTGGAAATTCTTTTCCAAAAGACTGCTGTCCAAAACGTATAGGTATTTCGAAAATTCATTCGGAATTAAGCTGGAAAGTTAGAAAAAATTCGGTTCGGAAAAACAACCCGCCCGCCTGTCGAATTACTACTCACTTGAACCGAATGACGGCGG
>CALEVL010000061.1 GCA_937924675.1 uncultured Ignavibacteria bacterium
GGAATATTGATTAGAAAAGCTATTGTAGCCGCCTTGAGCAGAACAAATGAGATGAGTGACCATTTTCCCGAGAACAAATACACAAAGCAGAGATGACGGGCAATCCAAAGAGGATTGAAATAGATCAGTGCCATAAAGGTCTTAAGCATAGTTCGTTTCAATCCGCCGAATGCATTTGCCTTCTGCTCAATCCATGAAAAATATTTTCTTATTTCAAACGCATAGAGTGTTGAGCCTACACCAAACAAGCCAATAGCTCTCACAAGTGATGCATCTCCCGAAATCAAAGCGGCAATGGTATCACCGCACATGTAAATCAGTCCGCCTATTAAGTGACTGAAATATCTTGGCTGCTGTGTCGGCATATCTTAATGAGTACGATTTCTGTAGAGATCCATCAAGACTTTTTCCGGTGTATAAGGAGCATTGAACGCAAGATCGGATTCCGGATTGAATGCTTTGACAGCCATTCTGATGGCAAAGTATGCGCCAAGTCCGTACATTAGTGGCGGCTCGCCGACGGCTTTTGATTTGTTGATTGCAAAGTCAGACCCTGGCGCATCAAGATGTTCTATTACAATTTCATCAGGCACGGAATATATGTCAGGTATTTTATAATTTGACAGAGCATTAGTGAGCAATTTACCTTTCTCGTCATAAAGAACTTCCTCAAGCGTAAGCCAGCCAATTCCCTGCACTAATCCGCCTTCAACCTGACCATGATCAACATTTATGTTCATGCTCTTGCCAAAGTCGTGGACTATTTTCACGCTGTCGAAATGATACGTGCCCTTCAGGCAGTCCAATGTTACTTCAATTACAGCCGTGCCATATACATGATATGCGAACGGATGTCCCTTCTCTTTGGACTTGTCAAAATTTATCATAGGAGTTGCGTAGTGAGAATGTTCACTCAATGACACTCTTTGCTGAAATGCATTTATGACAAGCTCTTCCCAGGTAATTTCCTTTTTGCCAACAGGGTCAGTTATGTGATCATTGGCAAACAATACTTCCTCTGATTTCAATAATTTTTTAGCAACATTTGTCAACCGCTCTTTAAGATTTCCACATGCAATCATCAGAGCTTTTCCGTTGAGATCTGCACCGGAGCTTGCTGCAGTTGGAGAAGTGTTTGCTATCCTCAGAGTGTTTGCGCTTTCTATCCTCACTTTTGCCGAACTTATACCAAACTCTTCTGATGCTAACTGAAGCAATTTCGTGTTAACACCCTGACCCATTTCCACTGCGCCCGTACTTATAACAACACTTCCGTCTCTGTAGATATGAACAAGCGCACGTGCATTGTTCATCATTGTGTTTGTGAATGAAATGCCGAAGCAAATTGGCTGTACGGCGTATCCCTTCTTAAATCTGTTGTAGCTCTTATTGAATGAATCAATTCTTTGCTTGACCTCTTGCAACTCAAAAAGCTTCTCTGCTGCATTCCAACTGTTAACTGCTTCAGTGTTTTCCATGATCTGACCATAAGGAAATTCATCACCATCCTTTACCAGATTTCTCTTTTGAATTTCATTGGGACTTACGCCAATAGTCTCGGCTGCTTTGACAATTGCTGATTCAATTACAAACTTTCCCTGCGGTCCTCCGAATCCCCGGAATGCAGTATTTGGAGGAAGGTTCGTCTTGCAACTGTGTGCCGTAGCAACAACATTCGGAATGAAGTAAGCGTTGGTAGAATGAAACAGAGTACGTTCAAGAATTGCTGGTGAAAGATCTGCTGACGCACCGGCATTCTGATAATGCGTAACTTCGTATGCAAGAATTTTCAGATCTTTGCCGAGTCCGATCTTGAAGTCGGATGAGTACGGATGGCGTTTGCCTGTCATGCGCATATCATCCATGCGGTGAAGAGTTAGTTTTACCGGCTTGCCTGTTTGCTTCGCTGCAAGAGCCGTCATCGCGGCCCATGATGTTGCCTGATCTTCTTTACCTCCAAAGCCGCCGCCAAGTCTCACAACGTCCACCTCAATTTTATGCATTGGAAGATCAAGTACTACCGAAACAGTTCGCTGAACTGCCGTTGGTGCCTGTGTTGATGAAGCAACATAGATGCTGCCATCCTCTTTGAGATATGAATAAGCTCCCTGCGTTTCCAAATAAATATGTTCCTGTCCGTTGACATCAACGATGCCTTCAATTATATGCTCGCATGATTGCCAGGCTTCATCTGTGTTACCTAGCTTCAAAGTTCTTGACGGACTGATCAACAAATTCTTTTTATATGCCTCTCTGGGACATGTAACAACAGGAAGCGGATCATATAAATAACCGATCTTCTTCCGCGCCTGTCTGCAGAAAAATTCATTCTCCCCTACTATAAGCCCCGCCGGCTGTCCCCAGTAGTGAACTTCTTTTTCAGCAAAGAGAGGTTCATCAGGAAAGATGTTGCCAATCTGATTTTCTCCAGGTATATCTTCACAGGTAAGTATTGCATGAATGCCCGGCATCTGCCGTGCTTCGGCTAAATTGAACTCGCGAATATTTGCATGTGCAACGGGCAGATCAAACGGCAATGCAAACAGAGTCCCTTTGATTTCCTGAATATCATCAAGGTAGATTGATTTGCCGGTCACATGATTCTTTGCATCAATGTTGATCATATCAGTTCATTCAATTCAAACATAAACGGAAACAGATTAATGAAGTGACTGTAAAACAATTGCCGCGCCAGAAGTCTCTTATAATCAGCCGAACCGCGCACATCGCTGATGGGAGAAATTTCCTTTGCAAGAACTTCAGCCGCACGACGAACAAGCTCCGTTGATAATTTCTGTCCGGATAAAAAAGAGGAAGTATTCTTAAGATACAATGGCACAGGACTGACACCGCCGGCAGAGCAATGAGCAGAGCTTATTAGATCATCATTCATTCTCATACCAATGGCTGTATTGACGCTTGCTATATCAAGATATGTGCGCTTGCAGACTTTCTCGAAATTTAACCAGGTATTCTTCTCCGGCAGATCAAAAGTTATCTGAGTTATGATCTCATCATCCTTCTTATCCAATATCTTATAACCCTTATAAAAATCTTTCAGTGATAGATTGCGGATGTTGCCGGCTTCATTGACGAGTGTGATCTGTGCATTGAGTGCAAGCAGAATTATTGTAAGATCACCAATTGGCGAAGCGTTTGCAAGATTTCCCGCGACGGTTGCGATGTTTCGGATAGGAGTAGATGAAACCAGCTTCATTGAGCCGAGCCAGTTTGGTATAGCGCGCTGAAGAGATTCACATTTCATCAGGTCCGTTACCGTTGAAGAAGCATAGATCGTGCAAAGCTCATCTTCCACATGAATGCTCTTGTGTCCGGAGCGGTCAAAAAGATATTTCAATTCAATGTTCTGAACATCATCATATTTCTGAACATAAAGGTCTGTGCCTCCTCCTACAGGAACCTTTCCGCCAGTATCAGAAATTTTCGGTATGGAATATAATTTTTCTTTGACGTCAAGAAAATATTCAGGCAGGAAACCTTCCTTCACAAGCCAATCCAGGGGATGCTCGAGATCTTTACTCTGAAGCTCGGCACTAATTTCCAGCGCAGCTCTTTCGATTGATTTGTAACCCGTGCATCGGCAAATGTTTCCGTCTATCGAACTGATTGCTTCGCTGTAGGTCGGATTCTTATCTGAAGCGATTGCAAAGCCGCAGAGTGAGGCAACAAAACCCGGAGTACAAAATCCGCATTGAGTACCGGAGTGATTCACCATAGCCTGCTGTACTTTATTGAGACTTTCCATGTTCAAGCCCTCAATTGTTACAACATGCTTGCCGTAAACATTTGCCAATGGAGTGAGGCAGGATGTTACGCTCATATACTCAACCTTATCTCCCCTCAGTGTGCCAATGAGTACAGTGCACAATCCGCAATCTCCTTCCCGACAGCCAATTTTTGTACCGCGTAGATTTGCTTCGTATCTTACAAAATCAAGAACAGTTGTGCTTGGAGGAAGTGCGGATTCTGTCATCCGGTCATTAAGGAGAAATCTGATCATCATGCAGATTTAAATATTTCCATACAAAAAGTTTTGATAAAGCTGATGCAGTGATGACAATAACATGTGAAAGAGTCGCATTAGTGTTTTTCAAAGTGTTATGTTTGCGTGAAAGATTCAAACATAAAAATAATCCGATGCTTGTTGAAACATCCGTCATTATCTTATGGGCACAGAAAGCACAGAGAAAGCACAGAGAACTCACAGAAATCCATTGAGATTAACTTTGGTATTTTCGAGGGCAGTGCAATTGAAATGGCTGAGGATAAATATATGGAAATCCGCGAAGATGCTTTTTCCAAATGTGATTTAACTTGCTTGCATTTTTACCACAGTTTGAAAAATGTGGATCCGGGCGAGATCTGTTTGTTTTCACTTCTGCCAAACCCAGGAAGCAAGCAATAGATGGCTGTACAAACATTGTGAATCGCGTCAAGTCTGATGTTTCTGTATGGAGCAGGGAGATTGTTGAAGATGAAACTTACACATGGGAATATAGCAACTGAGCTGTCCGGCTTAACTTTTAACTTCAACATTTAATGATTAACATTGCAAGTAAGATAAAAACACACCGCATAGTTGAGTTTCTAAGCGACACTTCTTCTATCAACTTTCAATCTGAATACTATATTAGTGCCAATGGTGTTTCAAACCATTGCTGTCTTTTTCATGTAGAAGAATGGCAAGAATGCCTCCTGTAATCACCAGGATTATTCCAATCACAGAAAACAGATTGGGCACGCTTCCGAAAACAAACCAGTCCAGAAGTCCGGTAAACACAACCACCGAGAAGTTAAGAGGAGAGAGTTTGACAGCCGACAGAAATCTGTAAGCATATTGATGAAAGAACACATAGCAAAAGAACAAGACTCCTGTGCTTATTGCATACAGCCACACCAAGAGCGGAGGATCCGCCCAATTGTTTAGCGCTAAAGGAAAGAATATCAGAGCTGATATGAGTGAATAATAGAACAATATTGTAAGAAATGATTCTGTCTTTGTAAGCATGCCAAGCGCTACATAAGCAATTGACATGAAGATCCCTGAGGCAAGTCCGAACAGATCGCCCGGTTTCAGAAATTCTTTTTCCGACGGATCAAGTATGAATATGATTCCAATGAATCCGATTAATATTCCCCACCAAATGTTCTTGTCTATTTTCACTTTCAACCAGAGAAAAGTAACTATGGGTATAAAGATCGGAGATGTGTTGTTCAGAAGAGATGCATTTACAAGAGGTATCTTTGAAATAGCAAAGGCAAAACAGGAAAATGCCATTACCCCTGATAATCCCCTGATGATATGATACTTTATTTTATTGGTGCGCATGACAGGGAATTTCTTTGCTGCCGATATGACAAGAGTTATCAATAGGCAGGTTGAATACTGAACAAAGACAATCCACTCAACTGATACTCCCGCATTCAGTTGGAGCTTGATCAGAATTCCAACTGATGCAAGCATAAGAAATGCAAGAAGTATCAATGACACTGCTTTGACTGATCTGTACTTATCCGGTTCTACAATCATGCAACAAAATACAAAATTGATAAGACAATATTGCCCACTACTTTAGTTCACTGC
>CALEVL010000062.1 GCA_937924675.1 uncultured Ignavibacteria bacterium
TCAATCCATCTTCGAAAGAACTCAACATGATTCTTTCAGAAAATTTTCAGAAGCTAATAGGAAGTACCAAAAGAGCAAACTCGAAAGAGAATGACGATATGTTAAGACCTTCAGAGTTTTACAAAGACAATTTAAGCCAAACTAATTATCGTGATCCTTGGGAAAGAAAGGTACACCCGGGTTCTTCTTAATATATTGTTGAACAGCTCTCAGACTTACATTCAGGCGCTCTGCTGCCTTTTGCTTATCTCCCTGATCCATTTCAATTGCAATTTTTATTGCCAAGTAAGCAGCAATGTTCTTAATGTTCATAAGACTTTCACCTGATACAATTGCCCGCTTTATCGATTCCTCCCAATTTTCAATCAATTTAAGTATACTTGATTCCGAAGACTTTGTAGGTCTCTCATCTTCAGGAATACACCCTATAGTAATTCTATTGCCTCCACAATAGTGCATAGCAAGCCTTCGAACCAATTGTCTTAGTTCACGAACATTACCAGGCAATTCTCTATTCTTAATGAATTCTGATACGGCGGAATCAAACTGGGGTATGCATTCATTTTCTACCTCCTTAAAGAATTGATTTAAGAAATAGGATGCTAGTTCTTCAATGTCCTCGGAATGTTGCCGCAGTGACGGTACACTCAATTGGATGTCCGATATTCTATAATAAAGATCTTGCCTGAATCTGCCTTCGGCAACAAGTTCTTTAAGATTTTTATTAGTTGCACATATTAGTCTGAAATTAGTTTTTTTCCAATCATTACTTCCAACTCTCTTATATGTTTTCTCTTGTATAGCTCTCAATATTTCTGCTTGCAATCCCAAAGGTAAATCACTGATTTCATCCAGGAAAAGAGTGCCTTGATCTGCTAAAGCAAATGCACCATCTCTTGAATTTATCGAGCTAGTGTATGAGCCTTTTTCATGTCCAAACAGCTCACTTCCTGCTAATTCCGGTGCGAGAGTTGTGCAGTCCACCAAAACCAGGTTTCCTTTACTTTTTCTTTTGTCAATTGTATGTACTAATCTTGAAACTAACTCTTTTCCGGTTCCTGATTCGCCGCTTATTAAAATATTAGAGTTTGAAAAAAGAGAAGCTTCAATAACATTAGACAGAAATCTGTTCCAACTCTTGCTATTCCCAATCAAATTTTCCCTGACAACGTTAGAGTCTAAGACACGTTTTACCAGACGTCTCCTCTCATACTTGGATTCAATGAAATTATTCAGTGATTCAATATTCTCCCACACTAATATATCTGAGAAACCCTTAGAGAGTAACTCCCAACAAGATTCTATTTTGTGTGTAGGTTTTAGAAGTACAATGATTGAAGTTATCCCTTCTGAAATGAGCTTCCAGAATATTTTTGGGATGTTAGATTCATTTGGGGAATAGTCAACAAACAACAATACAAATTCCGAAGATTTGTCATCAGAACTTATTGAAGCGTCTATCGGAATTGGTACGAATCGCTCATCTTCGAATAATTCTTTGCAGCTATCTTTCGAATCAATATGTATGTAACACTTTTGCAACTATTTGCCTCCTTGAATAACAAAATGATTCTACCGAGATGAAAGAAACCAAGCTGTATCTGAGGATTGACAATCCGCTAAATCCTACAGAGACTTCTCAGAACACAGCTTTGACGTAAAATCTTATGAGCATTGAAACGCCATCTCTTGTGTACAGAGCCCTGATTTCTTTGTTCTTTGGATCAAAAGCATATATGTACTTGTTACCCACATCGCTGGTAACGGAATACAGCCATAATTCAGCTTCGGAGTCATAATTCCTTTCATTCACATAATATGTGGATTTGATTGTTTCGGTTGTATGAGTAAACATTGTTTCATCAGCATTCAAGACAAACATAGATGGATCTTCAAATCGATCGCATTCATCAAATTCTTCAGTTGTAGCGTTCCACTTGCAATTTTCTCTGTAAGAGCAAGTAAAAGACGTTTGGGCGTTTAGATCTATGACAGATAGTAATACAAAAAGAAAGATGCAGATTGACTTTTCCATCTTATGCTGTTTAGGTTTAGGATGCATTATGATTTTTAGCTCGGAACACTCTAATGATGCGCACCGAATTTTGAAGTTTGAAACATTCAATTCATAAGAAATTTTTTGGTCGGTATTCATAGCTCTGCCACATATTCTATTGCTGAACTAATCGCCTGTTCAAGAGTCAAATACTCACTTCTACTGCTATAACTTTGTGCGAGTTCATAACCTGCTTTCAGGCAATCATATCTTTGCTCCGGTGTTCCGTGATGAGCCGGACTGTTAAATGAATAGTCTCCTTTTTTGAAAAAAGACAATGCAGCCTCTTGAATAAAAGTAGTTCTGAACTCAACAGATCTAAAGTACATATAACAACCTGCGAGATAATCTGCAAAAAGTTCTTTGTACTTGCCTTCCAATCCTGTACCATATTTGAAGTCAACAATGTGTGCAAATTCATGAGCCATAACTATTGGAATTGAGCTACATGTGCCGGAGGGCGATTCCAGACATTCCTGATTAATGAGCGAGAATCCCAAGAGAACAGTTCCATCAGGATATTGTGGATTGGAGACCTCGGGGGTTGCATATGCATTTGGCTGGTTCCCGTCTACCAGGTAATACATGTCAGGATAAACACCAAATTTCCTAACCAGGTAATAGTATTCCTGAGTGTTAATTGCGTCCAAATCTGTATTGCCGGAATACTTAGTTATATTGCCCAGGTCAGAAGTGCCGCTCAAGAAACACCCTTGCCCGGAAACTTCAGTGAAACATGCCGTCAGAAAAACAGCAAGCAGAATGGTTATTCTCTTTTTCATAAATTGAAATTGGATTGTTATTTTAAACAACAATTAAAAAAAAGTAATCCGAACGAAAGGAATCTTTATCATCTCAAAATTGAAAGATCTATTGTATACCATACAAATAAACCTTACTCACATCGAGAGTTAATAGGCGATGAATTTCTCTATACTTATTCTTCCATTCATTCTTGAATGTGCCGCGTCGCAAATCACAAATTGTGAAGTGAAACTATTTGCGGAAACATTTTAGACTTAAAGCAAAACTAAAAATTATACATGAAACATGCAAATTGTATTTCAGCCGGCATTGATGACTGTGATAACTCATTTGTTATGCTCTGCCGGCTGCGGAATATCTGTGCATTTAAAGACTCCGCCGGATTCGAACCAATAGGAATCTGCTTAGCTCATTCGTCTTCACTGGGTATTAAGAAGTCAAAGACTCAGCATTATGAATTTCGAACTTGCTTATTTTTGGAACTTCAACATCGGCAAAAACAGCAAAATTATAATCTCAAATTCTTGTGCATCTGATTAATCTATCGATTTGACCCATATTGCTGTATTACTGACAACAGAAACAGATCAGAACTCAACTTGTAAATTTCGGCTTGTACTTCACTTAATCTTGCCAAATCTTTCTCAAAAACCCTTCTGGAACTCACAGCATTGATAAAACTTTGCTTCGTTTCAGAAGTAATGTTGATTCCACCAAGCAGGATTTGTGATTCCAGACTGTCGGTGATTGCTGAAAGATTTAGAAATTCTGAATATACTGCGCTCTTCACTTGCTGGATTCTTGAATTATGATGGATCATATTATACATGGCATCAGCAATAGTAGTATCGAAGCTCATTATACTGAGATCCTGTGTATAGATCCCTATTTCCCGTCCTATTTCGCAATCACCGCACTGAGGTCTTGGACTTGACGGGTCTAGAGGCCAATTGATACATGGTTTGGGCTGTGTAGGAGATTCTTTGCATTTGTCTAAACAACATACTTTGCTCTTGAGTATATTCAAGTTTTCGTATGTGGAATCTATCAGTTCATTGACATTGGACATTTGCGCACGAAGTTTATCGCCTGAACCAATTGAAATGAGGAAGCAAATCGAGAACATCAGCAGTGTAAATGTTTTCATGATTATGATTTGATTTTAGAGGTCGAACAAATATCCTATACTCAGATAAAAACTTGTATTCATCTTAGATATTGTAAGACCTTGAGGCGAAGATTCCAAAGTATCTTCTATATTATACCCGTTGCTCAATTTGTCAGTATACCCAAAGATCAATCCAAGGCTCAATGACAATTTATCCTTATCACCGTACCCATAACCGCCTCCTAAGCAAACCCTGGGTTTAATTTTTTTTGTCAGTGAAATGGCAGGACCAAAAGTAACAAACCAATTTGTTTTGGTGGGAAACCAATTGACCGAAGCTTTAACACCAATTTCAAAATTGCCGGTGCCCTCATCAATAATTTTATACCTTGCGAATGAAGTATCGGTTATTGTTGTATCTCCCTTAATTATCTTCACATTGGACTCTGTAATACTAAATTGCTGAGAACTGAAAGATTGATCATGGAGTCCCGAAATGTAGAAATCTGTACCTATTGAAAAGTTGTTTATGCGTCTGCTTGGAAACCGTATTTTGGTTGAATAACTTTGGAGATTTACTTTTTCATCCCTTGGTGATATCTTCAAATCAATGGAACCATAGTCTCCACCCATATACCTGAAAGGCACAGAAACATACTTATTCTCGCGAACATTATTTGACTGAACTATTTTCATGAGCATTGAAGAAACACTATCAGCAGAAAGGGAGAAATACATTTTCGAAGCCAGATCTTTCATCAATGTGAAGTTAGTCTTTATGTTTGCATCTTCCTTCTTAAATTCTTCGTTGTTTCCGATAGAATAGATCAGCGATGACGATGAATATTCAGAGTCTTTAACTAACAATTGTACCCTGAAAGAATCCACGCGAATTCTCAGACTCTTTAGAGAATCCAAAATATTTGTGAAATTTCTTTCACTTGTATTAGCAGAAAATTCACTCTGATCAGAAATCAGTAATGCTTGATTCCGGAACTTGATTTCATCAAACTCTTTAAGAAACTTCAGATATGATTCAACCTGGTCTTTTTGAAATTGTTGAGCTGATCTTACAATTTCACTTATTGCAAGATTTGGATCAGCTTCCTTATAGTTAGGTCCTCTTAATGAAATATCCATTTGATTGATCAACATTTCAGTTTCAGACAATACAAGTGAACTGGTCAGGTTTTCCAAGAGTTTGTAAAGTCCATCTGTTGCAAGTGATGTGAAACTGGGAACTATAACTGGCTTTTGCATTAACGTATCGAATCCGTTTAGGGAAACTTTGTAAAGATTAGAATTCAGATTTACTATCGCTATTTGGTAATATTGTCCACTTTTGATTTCGTCGAGCATTTCAAGGCCACCCTGCACAAACTTCTTATCTTTAAAGCAAAAAGTGATTGTTATGAGATCATTCTTACTTTGAGAGAAAGCACATTTGTTCGCAGATAAGAATTGTCCTGCAATTATGATTGCCATAATAAGAGTGTTCAGATTAAGATTGCGGAACAGTCTTATGCCAGTACATTTGGATATCTGACTAAGAACCGCGACAAATGCTCCCATAATTGCCATCTTTGTTATTTGAAATAGTATTTAAGATTGAAACATCAATTTTAAATCTTTCTTTACAAAATTACTCTTCTCAATAAAGGATTGTTATAGAGCTATCTCCGCAATTACTAAGACTTTATACCCTATTCTAGCAGGGGTTTGCACCTATACTAGTGTATGGGCAAATTGCTTTGTGTTTTCTTTGTTAACAGATATGATTTGATCATCCATTCTTTTTGAAAAATCGCTGCGGACTTTTTGAAGATAACAAGAACTCTTTCGATCAGGCTCTGTGGCCGGTTGAGATCACCCAGAATCCTGAAAATACACTCCCGCCATTCCGTCGGAACTTGGATCGCCGGTTGTCTGAAACTCTGAAGAGAGATGCTCTGCTGCATAATTCATCTCGCAAGGAGATTCCGCAACCTCTCTCAAGCTCTCATCATAATAGTAACGAGTATTGAACATCATCATTGATCAATCTCGATTACAAAGTTGATCCAACTTTTGATTGGAATGTGACCTTCTTGAAATCAAAAAGAGTGTATTGTGTTACAATTAAACTGTGTCCTTAACTTTGAATACGGTGTGCGTCTTTCAAAATTGTTTTTCCTTTAATGATTGTTTGAATGATGCCTGCACATGCAAATCTTGTTTCTTACTGCTGAAGAGTATGCGTATTTATTCTAGAAGACAAAAATACCATCCCCACCCCGACCCCCCAAAGAAAAATTTTCCCAAAGGGGTATGTTAAATTTTTTCTTTCTCCTGCCCTAATCTTGTATTCCCAAAAGAGAATGCATATTTTTGTTCAGAATGATGTTGGGTTGGGGGTGTGAAACTTAGTGAAACATCGGAAATGAATCCGTATACTGCCGCAACTCTTACATCTGACTTTACAACCTGTGGATGCGTATCATCCGCAGACAGGCAATTAAGGGAGGTTTCAAATCTGAGAGAATTAATAGCGATAGATGATTAAGTTTTATTCTTACGATTGAATATGGTAGTCTGTAATCTCCTTTAGTCGCCGAAAAACCCCATACAGTAAGTGTTATTTATTAGACCACCACCAAAATTTATTTGTATGGATTACAAAGCCATTGCCATTCTTAAGGCATTAGGGAAGGAAGAACTCAGGGAGTTTGGGAAATTTGTGAACTCACCTTATTTTGTCGGCAATTCGAGCGCTGCACGGCTATATGAGGAATTGCTTAAGTTTCATCCGGAATTTTCGAAGGAAGAACTAACGGAAGCGTTTCTTTACTGCAGGGTTTATCCCGGGATGAACTTTAAGAAGGAAACTGTAAGAAAACTTTTCCATGCTCTGAACTCCGCACTGGAAAAATTTATCGCGCAGAAGAATTTCGAAAGCAAGAAATTTGATTTTTATGACAATCTGTTTGACGGCTATGTCAGGCTCAACCTGCACAGCCTCGGAGAGAAGTGCCTCGAAGAATGCAATTCACTCATGCAGGAAAGCAATGCCCTGAGCAGCGATTACTTCCTTAACGGCTTCAAACTTTCAACAAACAAAGCCTCTCTGTTTATATCTTCCCGACCTCACAGCAACGGGCTCGCCGTGAATGATATGGCAACGGCGCTCTCCGAGAGAGCGCATAATCTTGCCTGCTTCTTTGTAAAGGAACTCTCACGCAGTCTGGACAATCTGCTTTCGATTGACAGGAACTTTGACCTCCGAACAGAAAGGAAACGATTAGACGGACTGTTTGATGCAGTTAATATGAGGGAGCTGATCTCATATCTTAAGAAGGAATGCAGAAACTCTACCGATGCCGCAATGTGCGAAGTGTATTCGGCTATGTATATTGCATTCATCGAATTTGATAATGAATCACATTACAAAGCCTACAGAAATTCTATTGAGAAGAATGCTAATCTGCTCAGCCATAATGAAGCAAGGTTCCACGTGCTTCGGCTTGTAAGATATTGCCTACTGAAATGTGGAGGAGAAAATCGCAATGCGAAGTTTGAGCAGGAGTTGTTTGAGGTATATAAACTCTTCATAGAAAAGGAGTATTACCGGACATCTGCTTCTGACTATATAACTGTGGATGCATACAGGTCAATAGTAAAGCATTGTCTGAGGCTGAAGGAATATAGATGGACATTGGAATTCATAAACAGTTTCAAGTTGAAACTCCCTCCTGAAAGAAGGAAAAACATGTTTCATTACGCGAGTGCATTATACTTCTTTCACACCGGTAAGTATGAACAATCCCTAAAGCACACTCATCTTGTCAAGTATGATCATTTTCTTTTCCGGCTTGATCTTCGTGCGATCAAGCTGATGAGCCTGTATGAACTCCGTGCATTTGAATGCGCATACTCGTGTGTAGATTCTTACAGGCATTTTCTTAAGAATGACAAAACACTTTCTGAAACTCAGATCAACAGGCACAGGAATTTTATCGGCATTGTGAACAGACTGATCGGATATGCGCTCAAGAAAGATGATGGATTGCTGATCAGCATTAAGCCGGATATGAAACGGGATGTTGCCAACAGGCAGTGGTTGGAGGAGAAGTTGGGGGAGTTGAAGAGGTGAATGATGATTACTTTGTCAATCTCCCTCCCCTTTAGGGGAGGGCCGGGGAGGGGTGACCGGCAAGCAGTACAATTTGAATTAACATTATTCACCCCCTCCCAACCTCCCCCTGAAGGGGGAGGAGTTCACAAATGCTTTTTGAAATTTGTAGTCAACTAATCTCCCTCCCCTTCAGAGAAGGAATTTCACAAATGCTCTTTCAGATTTTGTCGTTGTTGGTGTTCCCAAAAGTTTGCAAAACAACTAATAACAAACATCAATTCGATTCACGCAAACTTTTGGGTCACCAACAACTTACCTCAGCCAATCAATCACATTACCGCAGGCCACTTCAAGATATTACCGTACACGCTGAGTCTCAGCTTCACCGGACTCAGCGGAAGTCTATTCCTGCATCAAAGCTATGCCTGTACTTTTGGGAATTCCCGCGGAGTAGTCGGAAGAAATTCTGAGTTTATTGCCGCTGTTGGAAATCCAAAAAGTTAGCAATGCCGAAACTGCGGATTCTCACTTAACTAATTCTTTCTGTAAGTGCTCTTGGTTTAATCTTCTTAGGTGAGAGACTCTTAAGGACAACTCTCTTCTTTGTAGTCTTAAATGCTGTTTGAGCGGACTTGCTTTTCTGAAGTATATGTTTCTGTTTCACTGAGATCACTTCGCTACTTCCGGTTACTTGAATTATCTTTTCTTCAAGAACTGCTTCAATCCTGACAATTGACTTAATCGTAAAATTATGCATCCCCGATAGCCATTTGCTGATTTCTGATTCTGATTTTCCGAGTAGTTCAGCAAATTGCTTTTGGGAAATTCCTCGACGATTTAGGATTTCTTCAATTCTGTCTGAAATCTCCACAGAAAGATTTACGAGTGCTTCGTATTCAGGCTTGAGATCTTCAAAAAAGTTCTTGGAGATTCGAGATTTATCTTTCATAGGTCTATTTCAAATATATGTTTATTATCAAATTCGAGTAATGAACCATTCCAATTCAGCTTGCCATCTTTTTCTAATTCAAATAACA
Organism: uncultured Ignavibacteria bacterium; assembly: GCA_937924675.1. Lineage (GTDB taxonomy): Bacteria > Bacteroidota > Ignavibacteria > Tepidaquicellales > Tepidaquicellaceae > JADJAH01. The sequence goes on from CALEVL010000062.1 coordinate 9,078, forward strand.
GCGCGTCCAGTTTTTGTAATGCTTTGGCAATTTTGTTTAGCTTTGGGTCCTCGTTGAATGTTCTAGTTCTTTTAATTCCGCCATTTCCAAAAATGAGTTTATCCTCTCCATACCAAAGACAGAACAATCTGCATTCTCCACGATACTTTTTGCCTGAATCATCTTCTCTTGTCAAAGCTCTTAGAAAATTGCAGTCTGGATTGCTCTCTTCTCTGAAAAACCTATTGCGAGCTCCTGACTTATCTATAATGTTCTTGAGCAAAGCTTTGAACAATTGGTAATCTTCCGGATGTGATTCCTTTATTTCATCGAAGAATTTTTCCGTTTCAGAAAGTGTATTAGGAATTCCATTCTTGTCAAGATATCGAATTGTATAGATGGTTTGTTTCTTGCCTGTCAGAAACGTCTCTAATTGTAGTAAACGATTCACTTATAAGTTAAGTTTCCAATTGTTATTAAAAAAGATAAATTTTTAGCTGCTTCTCCAAAAAGTCCAATTTCATTCAATTCTATCTACTGTCTTATGAAAACGTACAAACTTGTTGGAAATCTTTGACTGTTCTAGTTGGATTTCTTTAGCTAGACTAATTCAAAGCAATTTAAATAAATGGATTAAACTTCACAATAATCTTTTCCCGCCGTTGTTAAAGTTCCGAAAAGTCTGAATTTACCGTCCCCGCTGCCTGCCACTTTGTGGAGTCTCAGCTCCACCTGACTCAGCGGGATAACCAAATGTTCCGGCAAAGCGGATATGGATGGTTGCATCTAAGTACAGTCACCCGCACTATTGACTTATCAGATCTCATTACAATTCACTCGGGGTCCCTGCGAGGAAGAGATGTTCTGTGCCACAACCGCGGAATCATATACGTCATTTGTCATTTCGAGCCCCTGACAGGGCAGGTTCTGCGAGGAATCCACACGCAGAAGAATTATGGTTACGATTGTTACAAACAACAGCACCCGAATCCCATACCCCATTTGTCATTCTGAGCGAAGCGAAGAATCTATATGCAATAGATGTATCAATTGGAATTTTTGACTGCTCGCTCTGCATATCTCACAATCTTCCATATATCCATTGCATTTATAAGTGGATTTCTCGCTTCCTGCCCGAAGACTGCACTTCGAGTACACTCTATGCAGGCGGGCGCTCGAAATGACAAACATTGTTGGTTAAGTAATCCGCAAAATGTCTAGCACACGTGACTGTGATAGAATGTTCTGCGAAACACCACCTGAATCCCATACCCCATTTGTCATTCTGAGCTTGCGAGGAATCCACATTCAGCAGAAGAACCAATTCGAATATTCTTGTCTGCTAACTTTACTTATCTCACATTTTACCAGATCGTCATTAATATTTGTAAATGGATTTCTGATGCTGTTGGAGTTCCGAAAAGTCTGAATCTCACTAAGCAGCATTTATGAGCAACAAATCAGACTTTCCTTTGTTTCTAATCGAAGAAGACCTGCAGGAATGAAAATATATGGTTTAGCAACGTTGAGTTTCATAATTGAAATTTATGAAAAGAGTAATTACCTTAAATTGTTATGGCTAATAACAAAAACAGATTCGGCGGTTACTGGACTGAAGAGAAGATTGAAATCTTTATTAAGTATGTTAAGGCATATCTTGAGATAATGAAATCCCGAAACTTCCAACTGACATACTTTGACGGATTTGCCGGTTCGGGATATATTGAACAAAAAGGAAAAACCTCAATCGAAGGAGTTGCCATTAAAGTTCTGGGAATCAGTGAACCGCGTGAATTTGACATTTATTACTTAGTAGAACTTAACAAGCGAAGATGTTCTTCATTGCAAAAAAGAGTCAAAGATTTGTTTCCGAAAAAGGAAAGTAAAACATATGTGATCCAAGTTGATTGTAATGAAAAAATAGTGAGACTTGCGAATTATCTCAAACAAGATGCAAGTAGAAGAGCTCTGATATTTCTTGATCCAAAGGGAATGCAAGTTGACCTTCCAATTTTGGAGTGTCTGAAGGGCTTGGGAGTCGACCTTTGGATTCTTGTACCAACCGGATTAGGTGTCAACCGACTTCTGACAAAAAGTGGAAACATTAGTCAGAAATTTATGAAGAAATTGAGTTCCTTCTTGGGAATGACTGATAGCGAAATCAAAAATTACTTTTACAAAGTAGAAACAGAAATCACTTTGTTTGGAGAAGAGACAAAGTTAACCAAGGATGAACAAGTAAACGATAGGGCAATTGAGCTTATCCGAGAGAAAATTGGCAATATCTTCAAATTCGTTTCTAAACCTTTTCCAATGAAGAATACTCGAAATAGCTTGATGTTTCATTTTGTCTATGCAAGCAATAACAAAGCAGGTCTGAAGATAGCAAATGACATAATTGGCAAACAATTAAGAAACTCAATTATCTAAGTCATGGCAAAATCCTCCATCGAATGGACCGAAATGACCTGGAACCCAACGACGGGCTGCAACAAGCTCTCTGCCGGGTGCAAGTTTTGTTATGCAGAGACAATGTCCAAACGTCTCAAAGCTATGGGACAGCCAAAATACAAGAATGGATTCAAACTCGCTTTGCATCCGGATTCGCTTGATGTTCCGTACACCTGGAAAAATCCCAAAACAGTATTTGTGAATTCAATGAGTGATTTGTTTCACAAGAATATTCCTCTGGAATTCATCAAGAATGTATTCAAGGTAATGAATGAAAATCAAATGCATACTTTTCAGGTTCTGACAAAGAGAAGTGATATCCTTCTCAAGTATGACAGATTGAATGAGTTGTCGTGGAGTCCGAATATCTGGATGGGTGTATCGGTTGAAGATGAAAGAGTTACAAACCGTATTCATGATTTGAGCAGAACGAAAGCTAAAATAAAATTTCTTTCATTAGAACCGCTGTTGGGTCCGATACGAAATCTGAAACTGAAGAAGATTAATTGGGTGATAGTAGGAGGGGAGTCAGGGCACAAAGCAAGAGCAATCAAGAAGGAATGGGTAATTGATATCAAATCTCAATGTGATGAATCAGACGTGCCTTTCTTCTTCAAACAGTGGGGGCGTCCCGAGTTTAATACCGATCCAGAAGATCCGACAATAAACTCGAAACATATTAATCATGCAAAAGGCGGCTGCCTGCTGGATGGTCAGATTTATCGTGAGCTTCCCGAGAAATATCGTAAGGCATCCTGATAAGATAGAAGCACCGATGCTGACAAGATTTTGCAACTCAACTATAAGAAAAATGCGGAGTAAAATGAAAGAAGAATCTATAGCTATTCAAGACATGATCCAAACAATGTTGAACCGATTTGATGGTCTTATGATTGGTTACGAATATAAAGAAAGCTCAACCACTCATTTTGTGAAAATAAAGACAGAATCAGGGTTGGGCTTCTCAAAAGAACTCACAAGTTATTGTTACGAATTCCTTATCAAATTTCTGGACAATTACAATGAATCACTCTGCTTTCTGGATGATGAATCTCCATTCTACCTAGATAATCCAAAGATCTTCTTTAAACCAAGAATGGAAACAGACAGTAACTTCGTTCATTCTTTCGATTACAAGGAAAACAAAGAATATTATTTAAATGAATTGGAAATTGAGAATTACGAATTGAAAGATGTTTCAAATTCATATTACACTTGCGCGGCATGAATGAAGAAGACAAATCAACAACCGATTCTATATCCCTAAAAGAAGTAAGGCTCAATTCATGCAACTTAAATATTCAAAGAGAGAAGCTGGACAAAAGTCTCAGGCTGGAACTTGCTTTATCAGTTGATCTGCAGACGGAAAATCTGCCGGGATTTTCTGTTTTCCTTAATGTTCAGATTAAACTTGTAAATGAAGCAAATGATATTGCAATGGAGCTGTTCGTGAGAAATGAAGGTTTGTTTGAATTGCATGGCGATAAATCAGAGTTCTTCAGAAGTTTCTGCTACATAAATGCACCTGCACTTATTTATCCTTACATCAGGGAAACTGTCTTTTCGCTTACAGGCAAAGCCGGAATTCAACCAATCAATTTACCGCCGTTTAATTTTGTTGCTTTCGGAAAGGAAAAAATGGATAGTGAATCTATCGAATCCAAGCTTATGGGGTGACTGAGATTTTCTTCTGCTAAAAACTTTTCAATGCAATTCTCTTCCTCGCTGTTTTATTAGGCTTATATACAGACTTGCTTTAACGTCCCAGCCGATTCTCAACTTAGTACAGACCCTTCGGAAAAATAAAACCTCGATCAAGACTTACTCGCCACACAATAGGACGATGACATTGACTATATCAATTGTTGAACATTCAGAGCAATTACTTAACACCTGAATTGAAGGGCTATTAATTTTGCTGTTGCATGTGTGGAAAAGTGTCCTATTTTTCAGGACAAATGACCAATAAAAAATATTACAGCATTAATGGACATTGAAAAGAAGTTAGACAAAGAAGTTGCATTGTTAATGAAAGAGATTCTTATTTCTTCTCATTCACTAGTATCCTGGCGCAAAGAAACACTGAATTTTGAGCGACTCCTCTCTGATCCATTGCTTAAGAGTTTTACTATAAGACAGGGAATTCCATTTCACTTCTACAGCCTGATCACTTTGTACACTCCGTATTCAGAAAACGATTGGATCAATATTCTGGATATTTCAATGAAATCACTGCAAAGATACAAACAGGAATCAAGGAGGTTCGGACATCTGCAGTCAGAAAAGATCATTGAAGTGGCTGAAGTTACCAAAGCAGGGTTAGACACTTTTGGCGACATGGAAAAATTCAAGCACTGGCTGAATACTCCGAATTTTGCACTTGGTAGGATAAAGCCAATTGAATTGATACGCGATTCATACGGGAAAGATCTGGTGCTTGGTGAATTGTCGAGAATCAACCACGGCATCTTCGCTTGAAATGGACGTTTATAGATTAGCGCGTAAGCAATTCGTCGGTGAACTGTCAGGAAAAGGATCTGCGCTTTATGGGGCGAGGTGGAATTCCGTTGGGATCGAACTTGTCTATACCGCCCGGAACAGGGCTCTTTCTATGGCAGAAATTGTAGTTCACATCACACTTGCAACATTGCCTCAAGATTTTCTTATGATGACAATAACCATTCCTGATGATATCGACATGAAAATTATAAGAGAAGAAGATCTGCCGATTGGTTGGAACGATTTTCCATATCGTACTTCATCGCAAGCTGTTGGTGACGATTTTGCAAGAAGTAATAAGACTTGTTTGTTGCAAGTCCCTTCAGCAGTCGTGAAAGGAGAACATAATATTCTGATAAATCCGAAACACAAAGACTTCTCAAGAATTAAAATTGTGGAAACAGTTAAGTTTCCTTTTGACAAGAGGATCTTCAAGTGATTCCATTGCAATTTATTAGCGTAAAATAGTTTGTTGAGTTTCCTGTCCACGAAAAGCCGCCCGCACAATTTACTTTCCAAAGCTCACTACAATTCATTAGTTGCCTCTGCAAGGACGTGATGTTCAGTGCCACAGCACCGGATTCACAAGCCCCATTTGTCATTCCGAGCAACGCGAGGAATCCACTTGTAACGAAGAAACATTT
>CALEVL010000063.1 GCA_937924675.1 uncultured Ignavibacteria bacterium
TCTCATTCGAGGTCAGGGCAAGAATATAAATAAGCTTACCGGATCTCTGAAAAAACGGCTCAAGTGAATCTTTGCCCATGTAGGCATTAACTGTCAATGAGTCAAATCCATACTTATCAAAATATGTCCTTGCATATAACTCAGAAGTATTGCTTATATCACCTCGCTTGGCATCGCAAATTTTTATGCGATTGTCCGGAATTTCAGCGAGCGCGCCTCTGATTGCATCAAGTCCCTTTTCTTCAAGATATTCATAAAATGCCATGTTGAGTTTGTAGCCCGCAACATGATGCTTTGTAGCTTCAATTACCATTCTGTTGAACTCAAGTGCAGGATTTGAGAACTTGTGAAAGATTGCGGGGATTTTGTCAGGATCAATATCAAGTCCCACTATAACATTCGACTTTACGGATGCAATAGCTGCATCAAGTTTGGCAGTATAGTTCATCAGAAATTTTTCCACATCATAGATTCGACCGGCTTCTTGGTTTTTTTATTATATTTTGCAGAAGACTTTTTATTGTAAGGCGTAAGCACTATGCCGTCTACTTTAAAGTATATCAACTGTCCGATAGGCATGCCCCCGTATATTCTTACCGGCTGCTTTACAGAGATCTCGAGAGTCCAGTTATTCTTGAATCCGACATCACCTTTTCCCGCAGTAGCATGAATGTCAATGCCCAGTCTTCCGACGCTTGATTTGCCTTCGAGGAAGGGAACATATTTATATGTTTCGGTATACTCAGCTGTCACTCCAAGGTACAGCTTTGTCGGAAGCAGCAAATAACCTTCCTTTGGAATTTTGAAATGCGTGACTTTATTGTGCTTCTTTGCATCAAGTATTTCATCATCATAGACCGAAAGCCATTCGCCCAGATGTACATCGTAGCTGTTTGAGCCAAGATTCTTCCTGTCGAAAGGTCTGATTACAATGTTCTTGAACTTTATTTCTTCCAGGATCTTCTTGTCTGAAAGTATCATCTTTTATTTTTGTTGGATAATTTACATTGTAGAAAAATCGTTAATACTGGTTCTTGAATCTGTAAGTATTCATTGCAATTCCGATCATCACAAAGAATGAGAGCAGTGATGAAATTCCGTAACTCATCAGCGGAAGCGGTATGCCGATTACCGGCAACAATCCGATTGTCATGCCTACATTAATAACGGTATGACAAAAGATCACGCTTGCTATACCTATGCATGCAATGCTAAGGAATCTGTTTTTTGAAATACTGCCGTTGCTCACTATCCTGGAAATCAGCAGCAGAAAAAGCAGCAGTACAGTTATAGATCCAATGAAACCAAATTCTTCTCCTATCATGCAGAATATAAAATCAGTCCACTGCTCAGGAATGAACTTGAGCTGAGTCTGCGTGCCCTGAAGAAAACCTTTGCCGAAAAGTCCACCTGAACCAATTGCCACTTTTGACTGTATCACATTATATCCGCTTCCAAGAGGATCAAGTGCAGGATCGAAAACTGCCTGTATTCTTCTTTGCTGATATGGCTGAAGCTTGCTGTAAAGACTGTCGGCGGATATTCCGACCACAACATTGACAAGTAAAATTATCCCGATAACGATCATATTCCGCTTAAACATAAGCAGAATTAAACCAACAGCTATGAGTGCTACAATGAAAAATGTTGTTCCCATCAATGCACCTATTACAACTGCAATCGGAGAAATAATTACCATCAATACAAATGGAGAAAGCTCCGCCCAGAAAAATATGGGTAGGATCATGGAAAGAAATACCAGCGAAGTACCCATATCCGGTTGCTGCATTATGAGCAGAACCGGAACCAGCACAAACAATGCTGCTTTAAAAAACTCAAGCGGACGATTCAGATTTCTGAAACCCTCCTCAGTTGATGTCATGTAATTTGCTAAGGCAAGTATGGTAGTGATCTTTGCAAACTCAGATGGCTGGATACCAAAACTTCCAACTGCAAACCAGCTTTTGGAACCCGCTATTCTCTTTCCAAAGATAAGCACCAATACCAAAAGGACAAGAGACAAAGCATACAACACATAAGAAGCTCTTGATATGAACCTTGGAGGAATAAAGCTGATGATCATCATTAAAGTAATTCCCAAAACACCGAACCAAAGCTGCCTTGAGAAGTAATCACCACCTCCGGTATATGTCGCACTGAAAACAGCAAGCAGTCCGCAGGAAAGAACTCCTACAGACAAAAATATCAGCATCAGGTCTATTCTCTCGAAAAAACTCTTATCCAAGATCGTTTAAACTAATAGGGTTAATCAATCAGCCACTCCCTCGCTTACCATCTTTATCTGAGAATCAGGATCATAACCCGGACCCCCAAGATATTTTACCATAATTTTTGCTGCGGTAGGGGCAGCAAATGTTGCACCGTATCCTTCCTTCTCACCAAGAACACATATCGCAATTCTCGGATCTCCATATGGAGCATACCCTACAAACCACGAGTGGTTTTTGCCTGTTGAATTCTGCGCTGTTCCTGTCTTTCCGCAAAGTTCATAATCAGACGATTTAACACTCTTTGCAGTTCCTCCACCGTTGACTACAAGATACATGCCTTTGTTTACTGCTTCATAATATTTCAGAGGCATGTCAATTCTCCTTTGTTCAAATTTTACATCTTCAAAAGTATTGGATACCGTATTCTTGATCTTAGAAACAAAATGCGGCTGACAGTAAAGTCCGTTCATTGAAATTGCCGCGACATAGGCAGCCATTTGCAATGGAGTTACTCCAAGCTCACCCTGCCCTATACCAAGATTGACCAGTACTCCGTTCGGCCACCTGTCTTTTCCGAATACTTTGTCATAATATTTTCTCGTGGGCAAGAGTCCGGAGTATTCCTGAGGAATATCTACGCCTGTCTTTTGTCCGAAGCCAAACATCCTGCAATACTTTTCAAAGTTGTCAATGCCCAGCGCCAGTCCCATCTTGTAATAGAATACATTTGAGGATACTTCAAGAGCACGTACAACATTTATGTTTCCATAAGAACCGTGATCTTCGTATGCTCTTCCACCGTAAACAAATGCACCCGGGCAATTCACTGTTGATGTTGGAGTAATTATCCCTGAATCAAGAGCAGCCATTGACATCATCATCTTCCATGTTGAACCCGGCGGATATCTGGTCTGAGTAACCCGGTTGAACATCGGCTTGTCAGGATTTGCTATAAGAGAGGCATAAACTTTAGGATCTGTTTTTCCTGTAAATAGTGAGAGGTCAAAATCAGGCTTGGAGACAAAACACAGTATCTGTCCGTTTCGAGGATCAAGTGCAACGAGAGCTCCTTCTTTGCCCTCCATCAGTTTTTCAGCATAAAGCTGAAGATCCTTATCCATCCCAAGCATCAGGTCCTGTCCGTTTACAGGAGGAATATCGCTGTTGCCGTCATTCAGCGGACCGATCTCTCTTCCGTTAACATCAACTGTTATAAACTTATATCCTTTGACTCCTCTGAGATCTTTCTCATAATTCTTTTCAAGTCCGGTAGATCCGACTACATCGCCTTGTTTGTAATAATCTCCCTCCTGCTTCTTCAATGCTTTCTCAGATATCTCGCTTGCATATCCGAATGCATGAGAACCGATAATACCGTCGGGATAAAATCTTATGGCATCAATCTGATAATCAACACCTTTGAGGCGGTCATGGTTTTCGGCAATGTGAGCCACAATTTTGAATTCAACATCACGTTTTATTTTTGTCGGATTGAATCTGTTAGTACCCTTAACTTCCTTGAGTGCTTGCTTAAGCCTGTCCGGGGGAATATCAAGAAGTGAAGACATTTCCGAGAGATCGTTTGTATCAAACTGCGAAGGTGTAATCGTAACAGTGTAAGAGGGCTTATTATCAACAAGCACTTTTCCGTTTCGGTCATACATTAATCCTCTCGGCGGAGTGATTGTGATTGTCTTGATGGAATTCTTATCTGACATTCCCCGCAATTCATCTGCAGATAGAAGCTGCAGATAAGCGAGTCTTGCTCCAAGCAATACAAAGACCATTGCACACAAGGAAAGAACAATGGCTCTCTTTTTTTCCGGTTCCATCAGATTGATTTCTTTATATCAAATTTGTTAAAGATCAGATTCGACATGAATCCGATTACTGAAGTATATGCAGCTGTTGTAAGAACATACGTCACAATGATTTCCGATATCGGGAGACCGGATCCCTGAAAGTAAATTGCAAAGTATATGAAGTAACAAATAGCTGCACACATGAAAATAATTCCGACAAATGAAAACTTGATGGAACTTTCTCCCGGTGCTCTGTGGAAATATCCGGCAATAAACCCGCTGATAGTATAAGACAAAGCGGATAATCCGGTAAACGATCCGCTCAGAATATCCAAAGTCAGACCTGCAAGAAATCCATATATCATTCCGGATATATGACCTCTCGAAATTCCAAGATATATTACCAGCAACAGAACAAGATCAGGAGAAATATTATAACGTGAAATCGAAATCAGATCAAGTACAGTAACCTGTACAAAGATTAGAACTCCAAAAAACAAAGCAAACTTTATGTATTCGGAAAGAAACAATCCTATTTGTCCATTTTAAAGTAAGATGACTCAAGATCAATTCTTTCCTTCACCGGTAAATGCTTAAGCACAAACACTTCTTCAAGGTCTGTAAATGAAACGGAAGGTTCTACAACAACCTTCTTAAAAAGATTATCAAGATTGCCTTCTTCTACAACCGTACCGACAGGTACCCCGGCAGGAAAGTAATTGCTGTAGGTCGAAGTTATGATTATATCTCCCTGCTTTACATCAGCGCTCTTGGAAACATTGTTGATCACCAGATTGCCTGCCCCGTCATAATTTAGAATTCCATCAACACGGCTTCTTTGATTCTTTACCGATATGTTGAGATTCCTGTTATACAGAATCTGTGCTATTGAATAATTCTTGCTTACCGATACAACTCTTCCTACAAGACCGTCATCCGTGATTACCGGCATATTTACTTTAACACTGTCACTCTCTCCTACATTAAGTGTGATCGTATTTCTTGCATGAACAAGTGACTTATTCACGATCCGTGCTATGACTACTCCGGAAATATTCTTGTCCTTTAATCCGAGCGTCCGCGAGAGTCTTATATTCTCAAGCTTTGCTTCCTTCAGTGATGAGAGTTCATTGGCAAGCTGTATATTCTTCTCACGCAGGAATTCATTTTCCTGTTGTATCTCAAATACATTAGGAACAACTGACATTCCGCTTTCCACTGTGCCTACAACACCTACTGCAACGGCTCTCAGGAATCTGATCTGGACATTGTCATTGGAAAATATCAGGAACAGAGAAATGATAACAAGGATAGTGAGTATAAGGTAATCCTTGATACGGAAAAGAAGCAGCCCGAATGTTTTCATTTACTGTTAAATGAAGAACTGTAATTAGTTCTTATGTGTGGTGATTCAATTGGTTTAACGCCTCAGCAATACTTTCTTGTAGTTGTCCAGATTCTCAAGAACCTTCCCTGTCCCTCTTGCCACAGCCGTTAACGGATCATCAGCAACATGAACAGGAACACCTGTTTCCATTTTGATCCTTTCGTCAAGCCCTTTGATAAGTGCACCTCCGCCTGTAAGGAAAATTCCCCTGTCAAGAAGATCTGATGAAAGTTCCGGTGCGGTTTTCTCCAGCGCAACCTTCACGGCTTCAATCATTTGTATTACAGGTGAATTCAGCGACTCTCTGATCTCTACGGAACTTACTTCCGTTATCTTCGGAACTCCGGCTACAAGGTCTCTTCCCTTCACTTCAATTATCACTTCCTCTTTCTGCGGCATTACGGATCCTACCTGGCACTTTATCTCTTCTGCAGTTCTTTCACCGATCAGTATGTTGTGATTATTTCTGAAGAATCTTATTATTGATTCTGTCAGCTCGTCCCCGGCAATCCTGATCGATGCACCGTTTGTAATTCCTGATAATGCTATAACGGCAATCTCTGTTGTTCCTCCGCCGATATCAACTATCATGTTTCCATAAGGTCCCATTACGTCAAGTCCGATACCGATAGCAGCTGCCATTGGTTCGGAGATCAGGTAAACTTCCTTTGCACCTGCATGCTCTGCAGTATCACGTACTGCGCGTTTCTCAACTTCCGTAATTCCGCTCGGTACACAAATCACAATTCTCTTCGAGGGCATCCAGCTTGAGCTTATCTTCTTGATAAACTCCTTTATCATTCCTTCGGCTATTTCAAAATCTGCAATTACTCCGTCCTTCATCGGTCTGATGGTTGCAAGTTCTTTGTGAACTTTTCCCATCATTTGCTTTGACTCTTCGCCAATTGCAATTATCTTTCTTGAGGTTACATCATAAGTGACAATGGAGGGCTCATTCAGCACGATGCCTTTTCCCTTCATGTAAATAAGGGTATTTGCCGTGCCTAGATCGATCGCTATGTCGTTGGAAAACATTCCAAAAAGTGGCATTAGGAATCTCTGTGTTTAAACTTTTTTTGTTATTGCGTTAATTAGTGTTTGAAGTGTCTGATTCCCGTAAACGCCATCGCAATCTGATGAGCGTCAGCTTCTTCGATCACTTCCGAATCCCTCACTGAACCACCGGGCTGAACAATAGACCCTGCACCGCTTTCGGCAATTGCCGTAATTCCGTCTGCAAACGGGAAAAAGGCATCTGAAGCAACAGCACTTCCCGAAAGGTCATGTCCGAATTGTTTGGCTTTTGCTACTGCGATCCTGGTTGAATCAATTCTTGAAGGCTGACCTGCACCGACTCCAAGAGTCTTCAGGTTCTTTGCAAATACGATAGCATTGGATCTGGTATGTTTGGATATCGTCTCTGCGAAGATCATGTCTCTTGTTTCATCTTCATCAGCCGTTCTCTTCGTAACAAATTTCAACCTGTCAACACCGGTTGTCTCATTATCCTTTTCCTGAACCAAAATTCCTCCGCTGATACTTCTGAATTCAAATCTCTGCGGAATGAATTTGTATCGAATGATCCGTCTGTTTTTCTTCTTCATAAGAAGCTTGAGAGCGTCATCTTCAAATTCAGGCGCTAAAATAATTTCGGTGAACAATTTATCAACTTCAATCGAAGTATTAAAGTCTAATTTTTCATTGAAAGCAACTATTCCGCCGAACGGTGAAACAGTATCTGTTGAGAATGCCTTGTTGTAAGCATCCAGATTATCAATGCCTATGGCTGCACCGCTCGGATTCCCGTGCTTGATAATCACACATGCTGTTCCAAATCTGCTTAAGTCTGATATCATGTCGTAAGCAGAGTTAATATCAAGCAGATTGTTGTATGAAATTTCCTTACCATGCAGCACTTCAAAAGTTTCATCAAAATTCTCTTTCACAAGCAATGCGCTCTGATGGGGATTCTCACCGTAACGAAGAGAAGAAATTTCATTATCGGGAAACAACTTTCTTGCAAACGTATCAACATTCTGCAAATCATCCTCAAACAGATAACCAGAGATCTCAGTATCGTACTTAGAAGTTATGGAAAAAGCCCGGGCCGCCAGCATGCGGGAATAATTCCGGTCAATGTTGTTTGATGATTCATTGAGAAGGTTCGCATATTCTTCATACTGAGCAGGGCTCGTGAGAATGTCAACATGCATGAAGTTCTTTGCGGCTGCCCGTATCAATGTTACGCCGCCGATGTCTATCTGCTCAATTGCATCAGACAGCTTCACGCCTTCACGCGCAATTGTTTCAGAGAAGGGATATAAATTGACTACTACCAGATCTATGGTACCGATGTTCATTTCATCGACAGTCTTTGAATGTGTCTGATTGCTCCTGTCAGCGAGAATAGCACCGAAGATTTTTGGATGCAAGGTCTTTACTCTTCCGTCGAGTATCTCGGGAAATCCGGTTACCTCCTCTACTGACTTTACCTTTAATCCACTTTCCTTAAGCAGCTTGTAAGTGCCGCCTGTGGAAATAATTTCTATACCGGACAATTCAAGTCCTCCGGCAAGCTCAGCAATGCCGCGCTTGTCATAAACACTTATTAATGCTCTCTTGACCAAATTGGAATTGAATAATGCAGTTTAATAATTACGGGTGAGTCAATTTTCTTACTTGTATTTTATTTCCTTCGACAATGATTTTTTGTTCTTCAAATTTCCTTATGACTTCCGGATAGTACCTGTGCTCCATTCCCCTGATTCTTTCAGCAAGCGTAAACTCATCATCACTGTCATTCACTTCACAACACTTCTGAAATATGATCCTTCCTGTATCATAACCGCCGTCAACAAAATGTATCGTGATACCGCTTACCTTCGCTCCGCTATCTATCACAGCTTTATGAACATTTATCCCGTACATTCCTTTTCCTCCGAATGAAGGAAGCAAAGCCGGATGAATATTAATGATCCTGTCTTTGAAATGTCCGGTAACAGATTCTTCCATCATCTTCATGTATCCGCACAGCACAACAAAATCAATGTCTCTTGAAACCAGCTCCCTCAGAATCAACTCAGAATATTCAGTATCGGCAAGTTCAGCAAATTTTTTTCTGCTTATATGAAGGCATTCAACTCCATTCTCCAATGCGATCTGCGCCGCTCCCGATCCTGAATTGTTGGTAATTAAGAGTGAGATCTTTGAAGAGAGATATCCTTCTTTCGCTGATCTTAATATTGCATTGAAATTGCTCCCGGCTCCGGAAGCAAAGATACAAATATTCAACTAACAATCTTTACTGCGCAAATTACTAAAATTGAATCGGAGTTACAATTTAACTTTGAGCCGAACTCCTGATTCTTCAAACTATTTTTGCGAAGCAGAGAAATTTTCCGGAAGCCGGGATTACTGAAACAAACATCATGCAATTTACCTGATCAACATCATTCTTTCCGACTTTTTCCATTCAGATGTTTCCAGTCTGTAGAAGTAAACTCCGCTCGGATTTGATCCTGCATTCCATACTGCCTCATAAGTTCCTGCGCTGACCTGCTCGTCAACTAATATGTCAACTAACCTGCCCTGAATATCATATACCGCAAGCTTTACTTTTTCATTTCCCGGAATGCTGAATCTAATCTTCGTAGATGGATTGAACGGATTCGGATAGTTCTGCAATAGTCCGTATGAATCAGGAATCTCTGAATTCACCTGACTGATGTTGATGAACGGATTCGGCTTGTAAAGAATGAGCTGGCCGTTAACTGTATAGTGTGGTTCGGTGTGTCCGTTATAGTTAAAGTTGCAATCAGTACAGGTAGAGCCCGAAATACAATTTGGATTATTCGGTCTGCAAAAGTTCTCATAAGGCATCAGATTGTAGTCTATAACAACATCCTGACCGGGAGTGATCACTGAAGTCGCGTCAACATCCCATGGAATAACGCTAGCCCCCGGACACCAGCCCGCGCGGGCATATTGCCATGTCCCTCCCTGCGGACTGCATGGATTTATAGAACAGTCTCCCCTCCAAAGAACATGATCAAATGAAGTGGCACCAACTGTAAGCGTGTGTATCTTAAAAGAAAACTCTGCGGCGTTATCAGTATTCCCTTGTCCATGTCCGGTATTTGTGATTCGCATCATTGCCTTTGTTGTTACGGCATCAACAGGCACTGTTCTTGGCGGGAGATAATTCTCAACAGGATTTGCAGTATCGCCGTAGACTATTCTTGATTGCTGCCAGAGATTTACTACCTTGTATGGAACAATTTCGGGCTGTCCGGAAACATAAGCAAACTTTATTGTAACAAGCCATCCCCGCGTACCGCCGATCCAGCTCTCAATGTAGCTTCCAAGCCTGACTGTATCTTTAAGAAGACTCATGTAGTCTGTAACATCAAATACGAAAGCACACTGCCCGGGATATCCGCCTCCTACAATATTATATGGCGTAACAACTCTGGCTATTTCATAATTTGTGGTTGAATCCACATAAAGCTTCACCCAGCCGAGCCGGTCCCAGGGATCACAACCTGCCGAAGGACAACCGATAGTATAGTACATGAGGATCTTTGAGTACTGATAAGTAGATGTATTCGGCAGAACAAAAGTACCGTAATGCACATCAGCCCAGTTCTGAAAATTCTGATTGAATGTAGTTACCCATGTTGTATCAGCTTTTGATTGTGATAGCGGAGAGAAAGTAAATATAAACACGAGTGAAGAAACCAAAAGAGCAAAAGAAATTCGTGGTAGTAATTTTGTGCTCATGATCTTGCGGGCTTAGTTGATGAATGGATTGAAGTTAATCTTTTGTTTATTGATTAATTATTTTTCTCCAAAAATACCTATTCCAACAAATTTATAAAATAAAAAAAAAAACCACATCATGGAATGACAAAAAAAAAGCCGGACATTTCTGCCCGGCTTTGTAACTGCCTACCAGTATATCGATGAAATTTTATTCCGTAATTACAAAAGTCTGATTTCCTTTTTTAATTGTTTTGTAGCCCGTGACCTTACGTGGTTCGTTCTTGAATTTGTTGTAGATCTCGTGATCAATTCGAATCTCCTGAGATGCCTGATTTAGCAGCACTTCCGGCTGCAGATTTTGAACAAATCCGTTTTCAATCATTGCATCAGGCTCTGACATCGGAGTTGATTTACCGATGAAGTTATTTGCATTGTTGTCAGAGATTTGGAAGTCGGAAGCGTCAACAAAATCATCTCCGTTGAGATCAGTCTTCACATATCCCGAAATGAAATTATATGCATCATTATCAATCAGGTTATTATCAGTACCGTCTATAAATCCGTCCTGATTAACATCACCTCCATAGTAGACCCAGCGTGTTCCCTTTTTGACCATATTGTTTCCGAATGCTTTGGCTGAATCCGAAGTAAAGTTATATGCAAGATAGTTGGATGCAAACATCGCACCGGTCTTGCTCCACGTTTCAATTGCATTCCTGTGCTTTAAATGGATATAATAGTTCACACCGTTAGAAGCATTGTTAAAGACAAACGATTGTGTTCCGGAAGTTGTAAGATAACCTTTCGCGGAATCAACTATTGCATACGGATTCGTAGTGTTTCTGAGATACACACGCACTGTATCTCTTACCGTTTGATTTGCACCCTGATCATAAAATCCTTCAATGAGCATTGTCAGGTCAAGTACTTTTGCATTTGAATTTGTTGTGTTTATCCAGTCAATTATTCTGGCAAAAATTCTTCCCGGTCCGTCGGTAAGTCCGCCGTTCCTGGCGCGCAGTGCATAGAACTGATTTGTCATGAAGAATGTGTTGTAATTCGGACCTGCATAAGCAACAGCCACTGCAGAGTCGTTCGTTGAAGTTGAAACTGTTTGCGGAATGAATGCTGCAAATGATCCGTTGACAGGAGTCACAAGGTCGGGCAAATAGTTTCCATCCACTTCATCATAAACTGAATCCTGAGTTACACTACTGAATCCAAGTCTGCCTTTAAATTTCCTGTCAGCAGGAGTATTGTTTTGCCAGTCCTGTGAAAGAAACTGCGCTTTGAGATATTGCCTCAAAAATATTGTGTCAGCAGGATTTGGGAAATATGAAGGAATAGGATCGTAAAAGTCTGCGGCTCTGTTATGAAACATGATAAGCGACTTCTTGTTTGCCGCAGTAGATGCATCAATGAAAGCTTTCATTGAGTCTCTCATTGCATTAGTCCAGTTTCCGTCTCTTCTTACATTCATGAAAACAAACTTCCACGGCCTTAAGCTGCCGGTATAATGCATTGGTATCGTATCAAAATTAGAAGCATATCTGCCATCAAGCAATATAGCTCTTACGAGGCTGTCTCTGTCTTCAGATTTTGAATATACTACGGCAAGCTGCTTTGCAACTCTCGGAGTAACTGTTGCATATTTAACATTGTCGCTCATATCAGTGTCACCCGTGCGCAAAATTGAATCTCTTACAGTGTACACAGTTCCTGATGTGAATGTCCAGTTTGCAAAAGTTACTTCTACAGAACTGTTTGCAGGTATTGAAACACTCTGTGAATTTATGTACCCGCCGGGAGTTATTGTCCTTATCACTGTAGCATTAGCGGAACCTGACGTGGCATTGTTATAAACTCTTCCCTTTGGTTGTATCACATTTGTAGAGAAATACTGATCATTCAACAATCCCTGATTTGAGATGCCTACATCATTTGAAGTAATTGGAACAATTTCAGCTTCAATTCCCCATCTATTATTGGTCCATGGATAGAGATAGTTCAAAGGTTCTCCAACTGCTTTCATCCCGTTGGCTGCAAAATAAGCATCGCTTCTTGTAGGAGTCTCACCCTGACTTCCCAGAATTCCATAGGCATCGTCACTTGATGCGATAGCTGTCTGCTCAATGCCTACATAGAATGTTGAATTGGATGATGCAATTTTATGAGGAAGAGGATCAGAGAGTTTGAAGTTAACCATTTTGCCATCATCGGTTGCTTTGATCTTGTACGGGTCTGACTTTGCTACAACAACTCCTGCGCTGTTCAATATCACACCCCTGACCACCTGATTAGTGCTTCCCGGCGCTCCTATAATTCTCACATTAACACTCTTTATCCTGGTGTTTGCATTCGTCAGTCTGTATTTGCTTAGCCAATAACCTTCACCGAACCAACCAATTCCACAGCAAAAATTTTCAGTAGTATCATTGTAAGCCAGGTATCTGCTTCCAACATTCATATTGTAGAAAGCTTCATCATTGGATGTATTATCATCAGGTTGAACAAATACTCTGACGCTAGTGTATCCGTTTAGCACAGGAGTATAAGGCATGAAGCTTACTACGGTTGATTGATTGGAGTTCAGGCTTGACACCAGGACAGAATCCAGCAAGGTGTTTGCACCTGTCAGTTCAAGATAGACATAAAAATTATTGAAAGTTGTTCCTCCAACATTCTTGATGCTTGCACTAATCGTATCACTTGCAAGATAAGGAATTGGAAATCTTCCTTTGGCAAACACGCCTTGTACAGCCAGGTCATCGCCTGTAGGCGCGAAATCAACTTTGATGTTATCAAGGAACAAGTTGTTTGAACTGAAGTTGTCAACTACAAATGAAATCCTCACCGTATTATCCGGAAGAACAACTGCTCGCGTGGACCACTCACTTGATGTTGGAGTGAAAGATGAACCTGTTGACGGAGACGTTTGAAGCAATGCCCCGGGTATCTGTTCCAATAAATACCAATTGTCATCTCCATCAAGTTTGTAATAAATGTACAGATCACTGTAAATGTCGTTACTGCCGTCATCATAAGGTGCATAAGCATAATCAAAAATAACTGACTCGCCAAATGATGAAGAGAATACCGGTGTGATCATTGAATCAATATCACCATCCCAATAGTACCCGTCATAAAATGCAGAATAATTTCCGGTTCCATATCCGCTGATTCCTGCGAAATTGTTCCATAAGATTAGACCATTTCCTCCGGGATTGCTCCAGCCTGACGGCGGGAATGAACCTGACTCAAAATCTTCCGTTAATAATTGCGACATGGATGACTGCAACGCCATTATGCAGAAGATCAGGATTGCAATGACTTTAACTGATTTCATTTTTTACTCCTTTTCTTTTTTATTAGATTATTGTTCATTAATTTCATTAAAAATTCAAAACGGCTTCCCTGCACTATCGATTTGATCGATCATTCTCTGATCGGTTCGTATGGCGTTACGATATTTGATCACTGAAATGAGTGCAGGAAAAGCCGAATACTTTTTGAGGAAACTCAAACATCGAACGCCAATTCAAGCAAAACTACTCATGCTGTGCGTGCAATGCAAAGAAAAAAAACCTTGATTTTAGAAAGCTGCACCAATGTTTTTGGTATCATAAGATGAATTTATCTTGCATTTCCTGCATTTTTTCCAATTTTGCAAGATTAACTTTTAGAAATTAAAACAGTTTTATATGCAAAACTCCCGGCTTATTTCATTGCTTAAAACTCTCACACACTCCGAAATTAAGGAGTTCAGGGACTTTGTTCACTCACCTTTCTTCAACAAAAACAGGAATGTAGTTGCCTTGTTTGATTACATCAGGAAATTCCATCCTGAATTCAAAAGCGACAGACTTACTGATGAATCGATTTCATCCGCTTTGTTTCCGGGAATGGAGCACGACTATTTCAAGATAAGGAACTTAACATCTGATCTTTTTTCACTGGCAAAGGACTTTCTTGCATACCTATACTACAGAGATGAATCTGTTTACTATCCAACCTTTCTATTGGAAAAACTCAGGGAAAAAAAACTATACAGAATTATCGACCAGTCATTGAAAGGCTTCAAAAAAGAAATTTCAGATACAAAAGTACTTGACGAATTTTTTCTTCTGAAGCAATCTGAGTTAAGCCAGCAGGAACACTTCCATCAGATCATAAAGGACCCGCTTGGCAGCTTTGATTATTTCCAAAAGGACTTCAACAACTTTCTTGAATATGCATTACTGAGACTGCTCAAGTTCTACAGCATTATGATTCACGACAAGGTTCAGAACAATCTGGAATTTGACATGAAGATGTTCAAACAGGTTCTGGAATTTATTAATGAACCTTCTAATCTCAGAAATCCCACACTGATACTTTACAGCCGGGTTGTGTTCCTTGTCTTGGAAAAAGATGAGAAATACTTCTTCGAACTCAAGGAATTGAGAGAGAAATACTCCGGCAATCTAACCCGAGAGGACAGATATATGCTTGACCTTTACATGAGCAGTTTTTGTGCAGATGTCTATAACACAACAGGCAAGCCCGATTTTCAGCGAGAGCATTTTCTGCTGTCGAAAGCACAGTTTGACAGGGATGAGATGACGATCGGAAGAATGCTTTACCCTGATTTCATGATACATGTCAAGATTGCTACAAGAGTAGAAGAATTCCGGTGGGCTGAAAAGTTTATGGAGAAGTATAGTGACCAGCTTTCTGATGATGACAAAGACTCCTGCATCAATTTCTGCAACGCTTATATGAGCTACTACAAAGGGGAATTCGAAAGGGCCATGAATCTGCTTTCTAAAACAAATTTCAGCAAGAACCTTCTCAAAATTCAGGTGAAGATACTGCATCTGCAGTCATACTATGAAATCGGTTATCTTGACGAACTACCTTCACTGATCGAAACTTTTAAAAAATTCATTGACAGGGATAAGTCGGTTCCCGAAGTTTACAAGAAGTCTTTTTCTAAATATCTGAAACTGGTCTCCGAGCTTATTAAAGTGAACCTTTCTGCAAAGGGTAAAAGAAAGAACTTTGAGATCTCCGTATTGAGGGATGAAACGGAGAAACTTCAAAGTAATCTTTTCGGAATAAAACTTTGGCTCCGGGAAAAGCTAAGTGAACTCTGATTCAAATGAATTTTTCTCCGGAGCCATGAAAGTGAATGAGAATAATTACGAGTTATCCTTTCCAAAATACTGAACATCAGTTGCATCAATCAAACCTTCCAAATTGTCATCCCCGCAGAATTGAGACTCAGTTAAATGCAAACCTGAGAACTATACTTATTCTTCCTCTTCTGCTCTAAGTTTTTCCAAGACAGTAAAATCTTCTAGAGTAGTTACATCACCTCTTACTTCACCGCTGTGAGCAAGTTCTCTTAGAAGACGTCTCATGATCTTTCCGCTTCTGGTCTTAGGTAAAGAATCGGTGAACCGGATCTCGTCAGGACGCGCAAGTGCTCCGATCTCTTTTACAACCCAGTCCTTCAATTCACTCTTTAGTTCATCTGAAGGAGTATGACTGCTCTCCAAAGTTACAAATGCACAAATAGCGCTACCTTTAATTTCATCGGGCTTGCCAACTATCGCCGCTTCGGCAACTTTAGAATGCGCTACCAATGCTGATTCTATCTCTGCAGTTCCAAGTCTGTGACCGCTTACATTCAATACATCGTCAACTCTTCCCATCACCCAAAAATATCCGTCCTTATCTATTCTCGCGCCGTCACCGGTGAAATAGATACCGGGAAACTCGCTCCAGTATTGCTTCTTGTATCTGCTGTCATCTTTATAAATAGTTCTCAGCATAGATGGCCACGGCTTCTTTATAATGAGCAATCCGCCGCTTCCCTTTTCAACAGGGTTTCCTTTCTTGTCAACTACCTGTGGCTCGATTCCAAAAAAAGGCAATGTCCCTGATCCCGGTTTTGTTGGCGTTGCACCCGGCAATGGAGAGATCATTATCGCACCGGTCTCTGTCTGCCACCATGTATCAACTATAGGACATATGCTCTTTCCTATCATCTTGTGATACCACATCCATGCTTCGGGATTTATCGGCTCCCCGACTGTTCCAAGCAATCGAAGCGAATCAAGTTTGTATTTCTCAAGCCAGTGATTTCCCCATTTGATGAAAGCGCGTATTGCTGTTGGCGCGGTATAAAAAATCGTGACTTTGTATTTGTCAATCATCTGCCAGAACCTGTCCGGATGAGGAAAATTCGGCGCGCCTTCATACAGCATTACCGTTGCTCCGTTTTGCAGCGGACCGTAAACTACATAGCTGTGCCCCGTTACCCAGCCAATGTCTGCGGTACACCAGAAGATATCTTCATCTTGAAGATCAAATACATATTTAGAAGTGATGTAAGTCTGAACAGAATATCCGCCTGTCGTATGCAGAATTCCCTTCGGCTTTCCGGTAGTGCCGCTTGTGTATAGAATGTACAGCGGATGTTCTGAATCAAGTTTCTCGGCCGGACAATCTTCCGAAACGTCTGCCATTTCTTCATGATACCATTTATCATAATAGTCATTCCACTTTATCTCGCAAGCGCATCTCTTTACTACGATCACATTCTTCACAGTCGGACAATGCGGCAATGCCTCATCAACATTATTCTTAAGATGAACTATATCACCGCGTCTGAAAGCGCCGTCAGCAGTTATCACCATTGAAGCCTCAGCATCAGTAATTCTGTCAACCAATGCATTTGCAGAGAATCCTCCGAATATCACCGAATGAACTGCACCGATCCTCGCGCATGCAAGCATTGCTGTTACCGCTTCCGGGATCATCGGCATGTAAATACAAACCCGATCTCCTTTCTTCACGCCGAGTCGCTTGAGAACATTTGCAAACTTGCAAACTTCTACATACAACTGATGATATGTCAGCGATCTTGTATCTCCCGGCTCCCCTTCAAAGAAAAGTGCAACCTTATTCTTTCTGCTGCTAAGCACATGCCGGTCTAAACAATTGTATGAAAGATTTAACTTCCCGCCGGTAAACCATTTCGCATGCGGGGCTTTCCACTGAAGAACCTTATTCCACTTTTTGAACCAATGAAGTTCATCCGCTACATGTGCCCAGAATTTTTCCGGCGACTTAATCGACTTGTCGTACAACTTCTTGTATTCCTGAAATGATTTTATCTTCGCCTTCTCTGAAAAACTTTTCGGCGGCTTGAAGAGTCTGTTCTCTCTTGAAAGCGATGTGATGTGCTTCTCATCAGATTGGTTCTTCCGCGGCATATGACATTATTTGATTTGCGAAAATCTAAGAAACAGAGTGCTTACAAGAAATGCAAACAAATGTGCATAATGACTTTGGTGACTTTTGATGAAATGTTGTCAATCCTTTTTTAAACTTGTCACTCCTTTTAAGTTTGTCACTCCTATTAACTTTGTCACTCCC
>CALEVL010000064.1 GCA_937924675.1 uncultured Ignavibacteria bacterium
ACCGAATGGATGACCGGCATCATAGATGCATTCTCTGACGACGATTTCAGACTCGAGCTTTCTAAGGGAAAGAATCATGCGCTTTGGATCCTTGGACATCTTGTTACGAGTGACGACGACCTTTCTGTCTATCTCGGCAAAGGGGAACTTCTGTATCCCGAATATGCCGCTATCTTCTCACAAGGAAAGAAACTTATCCCGTTTGAACAATGTCCGCCACCGGCAGAGCTTAAGGATGCACTCAATAAAGTATTCGAGAAAAACAAAGCGATCTTTGAATCACTCAATAGTGAAGAACTCTCTGAACCCCACGCCCTCATTGGTGAAGAGGGAAATGACTATTTCAAAACCAAAGGAAGAGTCATCTCGGCATGGCATTTACATCAGCTTTATCATACGGGACAACTCGGTGCAATTCTTAGTATGGCGGGAAAGAAAGTTTATGGATGAACATAATATCCGGTCTGCAATTCTTCGTTGTCAATTCCATGAATGATTCACTTCCGTCAAATCCGTTTGATGAATTCACATGCTTTGAAATTCTGAGAACTGGAATACTTCATCGAACATAATTAATGCGTGACGAACACAACAAAATAGTCAGCATGCTTCTCAATTCTGAAGAGCCGTCAATTCGTTACAAGATTCTGGTGAATGTTCTTGATGAAGACCCTTCATCCAATCAAATCAATAAACTCCGTGAAGAAATCCGAAACTCGGCCAGAGTAAGAAAGCTTTTGAGCTTAAGAAGTGAGACCGGTGAAATCTTAAGCAAGAGAGATGTGTATGACAAGTGGCAGGGCGCTCACTGGATATTGGCTTCACTTGCAGACATCGGATATCCGGCAGGGGATGAGTCTCTTATACCGGTAAAAGATCAAATACTTACATTCTGGCTTGATGAGTTTTATTACAAAGAGTTTGAAGCAAAGGAAAGAGCAGACAGCTATAAGCTGGAGGGTGTTCCCGTAATGCAGGGCAGATACAGGAGATGTGCTTCACAGCAGGGCAATGCTCTTTACTTCCTTCTTAAGCTTGGACTGAGTGACAAGAGAATTGATGATCTTGCAGAGAGACTTCTCCACTGGCAATGGGAAGACGGCGGATGGAATTGTGATAAGAACCCGGATGCAAAACATTCATCATTTATGGAATCGCTTCTTCCGTTGCGCGGGCTTGCGCTTTACAGCCGGATGAATAAAAAGAGAAACGCAAAGACCGCAGCCGAAAAAGCTTCGGAGATCTTCCTGAAGCGTCAGTTGTTCATCGGACAGCATACTTGCAAAGTCATTCATCCTGAATTTACATACCTGCATTATCCTCTCTATTGGCATTATGATATTCTTGCCGGACTTAAGGTCATGGCAGAAGCAGGCTTCATCGGCGATAAGCGCTGCAGCAAGGCTCTCGATCTGCTGGAGTCGAAGAAGTTGATTGACGGATGGCCGGCAGAAAAATCATATTACAAAGTGTCAGATGAGTTTAAGCATGGTGCTGACTATGTTGACTGGGGAGGCACCGGCAAGAGAAATTCCAACGAATGGGTAACTGCCGATGCGCTGTATGTGCTGAAAAAGTCAGGCAGGATCTGACTTACACGGCAGACCGAAATCATGACCTGCCTCAAACACTGATTCTACAAAGCTTTGAGGCATGTAAGATAAAGTTAAAAGATTGTTTTTTTGTTAATACAAAGCTATTTTTGTACGAACAAAAAATTAACCAAACTAAACCTCTCTATTATGAACAAAGAAGAACTGATTGCCAAAATTGCCGGCGATGCCAACATCACAAAAGTTCAGGCAAAAGCAGCGCTGGAATCTGTAATAGACGGAGTCAGAAAGACTCTGAAGAAAAAAGGCGGAAGGCTTGCACTGGTAGGATTCGGAACATTCTCCGTATCAAACAGGAAAGCAAGAATCGGAAGAAATCCGCAAACAGGAAAAGAAATGAAGATTGCTGCAAAGAAAGTTGTAAGATTCAAAGCAGGAAAGCAACTTGCAGAACACGTAAACAAATAATATCCGGTTTTAAAAAACTCAAAGGCATCTCATGTAATTCTGAGATGCCTTTTTTTTATTTTCTCATACACACATGTTGATCATTATCCTGGTGAAGTACTAAGTCATCTTACCTGGTTGTGTTTGTTGCATTTGTTATCGCACAACAGCAAACTTCCCGGTCTTTTGTTCGACTTCCTGTCCCGATGAGTTCTTGCCTGTGGCCACATAGATATAAACTCCCGTTGCAACCATCTCACCGTTAGTGTTTCTTAGATTCCATTCAACACCTCCGTTGCCGTCAGTCTCATTAACGGTAATTATGTAATTGCCGTTAAGATCATAGATATCAATTGCGGCTTCGCGCGTTGTGTTGGCAAACATTATAAAATCCTGATTGGATTTGATGTTGTAAGGATTGGGATATACATACATCTCATCAAGATTCTCCTTATTGAATATCAATCCGAATGAACTTCCGGAGCCTTCGACAATTCTGATACCATCAGCTGAAAGAATATTGGATGCCTTCAGTACATAGTTCCTTCCGGTTGCGCCTATTGCCGCATTGCTCTGCAGTGAAACATAAACAGTCTTTCTGTCTGTGTTGTCAATTGTTGCAGATTGCACAGTTATTCCAAAAGGCTCAAACTTGTAGTTGGAAGTATTCTGTGCACTTGACTGATCAACTTCAAGATTGAAATTTACTTTTAGCTTGTTGCCCGGCTGCAGTTCGAGGTTTGTGATATAGAATTTAGGTTCATCAACTACATTCACTGAAAATGAAACAGCATTTGTATCAACAGGCGAACCATATCGGTCTATCATGCCCACTGTCTTTACGGAATAATTTCCATTATCGGGAATGCTGTCGAGTGTAAGAAGATATTCAAAGTCGTTCTTGATGGCGGTATTCTTAGGATTACCAATTCCCGCTATCAAAAAAGTGTTCAGATTTGGAAGTAGCGGTGAAACTCTTTCGCTAAGCTTCAGTGAAATGAAGCCGCCGGTTTCATAGTTTGCAGATAAAAGCCGTGACTTGTTGTGTACATAAACTTGAACAGGATCGGTCGGCTGACTTTCACGAACACTGTTCTCGTTGTCTGTGGCAGTTACTCTATAATAGTATGTTTTTCTGTTCATGACATTAGCATCAGCATATTCTGTCTGCGCAACCGAATCATACAGAACAAAATTCATTGAACTGTCGCTTCTGTAAATGCGATAAGTATCTGCCCCGCTAACCGGATTGAACAGAAGTTGAACCCTGTTTGAGTCAGTGCTGTAGCCCTTAAGACCAAGAGGCGTGGAGGGTCCGGTGAAAGCAATATCTTTCTCAAAGAACAGAAGCGTGTCATCAACCGTATTGAGTCCCAATTCTTTTATGCCGTTCCCGTTAAAATCAAAAGCTATCTGATTGAATGAATTCACATTGCTTTGATAATACTGCGGAATGAATCTTCCGGCGTTTACATCAAACTTAAGCACATAGAATTGCGTGCCCGTATTCACAAGTACTTCGTCCTTTCCGTCATTATCAATGTCGGTTGCTTTTGTGGATGTCTCAGTGTAAGATTTGAAATTATAAACATCCGTGACATCAAGCAGTGTATATGTATTTGATGTCGTTGCTTTGTAAGTGTATAGACTGTAATACTGAACTATGTCAGTATTAAAACTTATTGTTCCTATCGCAAAGTCTTTCCTGCCGTCACCGTCGAAATCACCCGAGACAACATTGTCACTCTTGACGAACCTGCTCAGACTGTCCAGAAAAATTCTTGAAAAAGTATTATCACCCGTGTTCGTGTAAACGGAGATTGCCGCTTGCGGCTGAAATGTAACAGGAGATTGGTAATCATTTACAAATACAACTTCATTTTTTCCATCGCCGTTAAGATCCTCAACTACGGTATTCTGAGATGTTGCAGTTGAATCTCTTCCGTGAAATAAAAGTACGGCAACCTGTGTGTATGTATTCTGCTGATTCTCAAGAATTCTCAAACCGCCTTTTCCGAATCCGAGAATTTCCTTCACACCGTCTCCGTCTGTATCTGCTATTCTCGATGACCAGAAATTCCCGGATACGGAATCTCCCCAAACAAGGTTCACCGGAAGTTCACCCGGTGAAGGTGCCTCGTAAACAAATCCGTTCCTTTCTCTTGACATCAGCATTTCTAACTTTCCGTCTGCATCAATATCTCCGACATCTCTTGCAATTCTGAACTCCGGCCAGTTATCATTTGAAATTTTTGTAAAAGCTCCTGCATTGAATTCATATACATTCAGCTTCAGATTATTTCTTATGTCGTTAAGGAGCAAGTCAGGCTTGCCGTTGCCGGTAATGTCTGTTGGAGTAACTGCCGCCTGAGAATACGGCAGCGAGTATGGCAGCTGAGAATAACCGTAGCTGTTTATGAAATTGCCTGTTGTAAAAACAAAAGCGGGATCATTCAGAATCTTCTGCTTTCCGTTTAGAGATACTGCTTCAAGAAAGAATTCATACTCTGTATTTGGCTGAAGATCGCTTCCGTTCAATACTCCTATATGCCCCGTTGTCACAAAACCAAGATTCGGCGTGCCAACATCTGCCAGTACATACTGATACGGCTCGTTCACATTCTTTCTTTTGTAATGTATCTTTCCGAGCGTTCTCTTGTTTGTTCCGAAAAGAATGAGCTGAGAAAAATTATTCTTGTCAAGAACTGTTCCGAATGCAACATCCGTTATCTCAGGCGGAAGACTGTCTTTGAAGAAAATCAGTCTGTGTTCAATGCTTCTTCCGGAATTGCTGTTGATAGCAAGCCGAAGCGTATAAGAAGTATCGGCAAGCGATGAGATGTTCCATTGAAGGACAGAGTCTTCAAGCGCTTGTGTATTAACATTTTCTTTAAGCGGAATCCATTGTGACGGCCGCTGACCAATTCCGTAGTAAACTGAATAGTTAACAAATAACGGTGATGCTGCAGAAACAACAACCGGCACTATGCCTCCGGATGATGTAAAATCCTGAAACGGATAGTGTATTCTCGCAATTGAGGGCTTGTCAAAATTGTTGATGGCATTAACAGCATTCACTCTTCCCGATGAACGAATATGATCCCAACCGGTTTGGCCCGGCATCAGAGTTGTAGTTGATACAAGTATCCCTCTGACTTCTTCATTGCTTAGCTCAGGATTTCTCGAAAGAAGAAGCGCTGAAATTCCTGCAACTATCGGTGCGGCAAATGAAGTACCGTTCAGCTTGTCATAATCACCGCCGTATTGTGAACTGCCCTTGCCGGTTCTTACGGTTGTAAGGTTCTGAAAACCTGTTGCGTAAATATCAACAGTTTCACCAAACGAAGAGAACCCTGCTTTATTGCCTGTATTATCCGAAGCCGCAACAGATATTACTTCATCATAAGCTGAAGGATAGTGAAGCCTGTCAGTGGCATCATTTCCTGCTGAGCAGATGATCACCGCATTTCCGGAGTATGCAAATCGTACTATATCCTTAAGCAGATTGCTGAAAATATAATCGCCGAAACTGAAGTTGAAAACCTTTACTCCCATGATCATCCCATACAGAACTGCATTTGCTACATCATCCTCTTCACCGTAACCCTGCGCATCGAATGCGCGCATAACCAGGACTTTGCACTTTGGTGCAACTGATGCAATACCAAGTCCGTTATTAAATGTTGCATTGATAATTCCGGTAACGGCTGTTCCGTGTGATAGAAAATTATCATCGGTCGGATCATTGTCAGGCTCAAGGTAATCACCTCTTCTCGGATCACCGGTAAACGGTTCATCGGTAAAATCCCATCCTCGCCAGTCATCTACAAATCCGTTTCCATCGTCATCAATTCCGTTGGATTGCTTTCCGTTCCCGTACTCACCGTAATTGATCTTGTAGCTTGACTGAAGATCAGGATGATCGAAATCAAGTCCGGAGTCAATCACTCCAATGAGTGCTGCAGAATCTCCGAGAGTGATATCCCATGCCTGCGGCAAGTTCGAAAGCCCGATATATTCCTGTTGCGGATAGTAAGTATCATTAGGTGTCAATTGCCTGTCACCAAAAGCATCAAGCTTCAGCGTACCGTTCACCTGTACATATTCAACGTGCTCATTCCTGCTGCCCTGCAACAGAAGTTGTTCGAGATTACTCTTGTCTGTCTTAAGAATGAAGATCCTGTCAAGCCCTGTGCTTCTGAATGCCGGTCCGTCAAATCGCGCAATCACACGCTGCGAAAACAATGGTCTTGATTGATTGATGCTGAAGTCACGGCATATCTTCGATAAGGAGTTGCTGCCTGTTCCGGGCTTTCCTGTTCTAAAAGAATTTAAAACTTCCTGTGGTGCGTTTCCCTTCAGCTTCACAATGATCTCAGACTGCTGAGAAAATCCAGTTGAAGTACCTGCAGCAAAAAATAAAATGATCGCCGCTATTCTGATCAAACTCATTTGTGTTTTGATGATTTTTTGAATGTCGTAATGACTTTTCAGTTTGCCTCTAACTTAATTTCTCTAATGTCTTTTAGTATCAGTCCATCCTTATCAATCAATACTTTGAGCGGTTTGCCGGAAGTATTAAATAAAAATTCCTGCTGTCTCATATTGTTTTGTATTGTAAATTCTTCCTCTGAATTCTCCGTCACAACGGTGATCTTCAGCGGTACGGCATAAACATCCCTGTCTTTCTGCTCCTGTGACAGGTCCAGCTTAATTTCATATTGTGAACTATTGCTCTCTGTAATACTCCATGAATATGCAAACTCGGGTCGTCCTTTTCCTGTATATACCCATTGATCAAAGAACTGATCAAGATCCATTCCTGAAATTTCTTCACATACATTTACAAACTCCGGAGTTGTTGCCGACTTGTATTTGAATCTTTCATAATATGTCCTTAAGATTCTGAAAAATGCTTCATCACCGGTAACTCCTCTCAGCATATGCAATACCCAAGCACCTTTGTTGTAAACTGTTGCTCCGAATATAAAACCCTCAGGATTATATACTGTGGTTGGAAATTTTCCTTTATCTTCCTTCTTCATTTTTCTGAGGTAAGCCTCTCTGCCATGCAGATGTTCCTCCCACAGTGCTTCGCTGTAAGTTGCAAAACCCTCATTCAGCCAAATGTCACGCCATGTTGCAGGAGATACCGCATCGCCAAACCACTGATGCGCAAGCTCATGCATCACAATATCCTCATATCTTCCGTCACCGGTTACAAGCCGGTAACCCATGCTTGAAACAGTCTGGTGCTCCATTGCACCGCTTATCCATCCGAACATTGCCATTCCGTATTTCTCATCTATAAATGGATATTCACCATAAGTCTCTGATAGAAATCTTATCATGTCAACAGTATTCTTCCAGTCATACTTTGCTTTTTCTGTGTAAGTAGGATATGAATAATATTCAACAGGCATGTTTTTAGAGCCATCGATTGAAGTGTAAGTTTCTGTCCATTTGTCATATTTGCCGATGGCAAGTGATACCAGATAAGTAGTGATTGGATATGAGGAACGCCAGTGAAATGTTTTCTCGCCTTTCTCGTTTGTTGTGATATTCTCAAGCGTACCATTAGATACAGCAGTCAGTTGCGACGGAACAGTTATAAGAATATCGGCTTCTGCCTTGTCTGTTGTAAGGTCTTTGCAGGGCCACCAGGTAGGAGCATAGGTCGGTTCGCTTAAAGTATAAATAGCCGGCTCATTGTCAAACTCCTTGAAACTGAATGAGTCGAATCCTTTATTAACAGGTGAGCCTTCATAAACAATTGTAACGTTGAATTGCCTGCCTGTTGCAGGATCAGGAAAATTGATCTTCAGGTAATCATTCTGATGAACATACTCTGCTTTATTATCATCCACACTAACTTCCAATACTTTCATATCATTTGTGAAGTTCACATATACTGACCTTATGGTATCCGACAAACATTCCGCCATAATAATTGTCTTTCCAAACAGCATTTTTCCG
Organism: uncultured Ignavibacteria bacterium; assembly: GCA_937924675.1. Lineage (GTDB taxonomy): Bacteria > Bacteroidota > Ignavibacteria > Tepidaquicellales > Tepidaquicellaceae > JADJAH01. The sequence goes on from CALEVL010000064.1 coordinate 7,977, forward strand.
GGGATGTCAAAGGAAAAGTTCAACGTGTAGTTCTTGACATCATACAAATTCTGCATTGCTAATATTTCCGGATCTTCTTCACGTTGGGACCTGCCGTTGGAAACTATTCTATAAGATTCCTTTAAAGAAGAGGCAACTTCATCAAATTTCCTGTTATTCTGAATCTCCTTGGCTATCTCATTTCCAAGTATGGTCCAGTAAATACTACCAATCAACAATACTGTTGCAACAAACATAATTATGAGGGATTTTTTCATTTAAAAAGGTGTGAGGATAAACACCCGGCTTTGTGAACAGCAATAACGGCAGTTAAAGTTTACATACGTTAAATTATATCTAAATATTTGAATTATTTGCTTAAATTGAAACTCACTTTCTGAATTTACAAGCATAATGATCTCGACAATAAAAAGACAAATTTTTCCGATTTATATACTGGTTCTGCTAACTTTGGTTTTTTCCTCTTGCATCAGTGTTGAACGAACTATTAAGCTCAATAGTGACGGATCCGGTGAAGAGGTTTTGAAATTGATCTACCAAAAGGAGTTTTATAACATGCTTGGTACATTTACAATGATGTTTGATTCTACCGGAGGTCAAAGCAATCTGATGGATTCCATGTATAATGCAACATCTGAACTGTCCAAGCTGAGAAGTTCATTTGAATCTACCGAAGGACTGAGACTTATCGAGTCATATTCCCGCATTCAGCCCGATTCCTCAAATCTTGTGTATGTAAATTACGCATTTGACAGTGTATATAAGATTGGTGAGTCAATGAACAAAGTAAGTGATGATTTCGAGGACCAGCCTGCCAAGATCACCTATGAAACAGAAGACGGAAACATTGTTTTCCGATACCTTTATGAATCTCCTGATGTTGGAAACGATCCTTCGGCTGATTCACTGAAAGCACAAATGATGTCCGGAATGGCATCCATGTTTCAGAATGGAAAGTTCAGGTTTGAGCTGAATTCTCCCTATGATGTAGTTTCATCCAATGCTACGTCTCAGGACGGTAGAAATCTAGTGTGGGATCTGCCGCTTTCGGATATCATCACAAATAACAGACTTCTGATAGAGGCGGTATTGAAGCCTGAATGACGGGCACCATATTGTGGGGAAATGTTGTTAGCTCTTTTGTGGAAAAAAATCCCACTCTCAAAAAAGGGATAATTTTAACGTCTAATTGGCGGTTTTCGGGGCACGGAAATTGCCTAACTATAATTAAAACAACTTAACCAATGCAATTGAAAGCAATAAGATTAGCAATTCTGTTTTTTTCTGCGATTATGATGTATTCATGCGCAAAAGAGGTTCCGCCTGAATTGCTGAGCGGAAATCAGAAGAAACAGCAGACACAGGAACAACAAGGCAAGCAAGATATGCCGGACGATTCAATACACAGATCATTGAAGTCATCAAATCCACACGGAAGCAGTGAAGGCAGCAGTTCAGAAAGCAAATCCGGAGAAGGGATGGATGACGAAAAGGTGGTTTCACTTACAAAGGAAGCCGATGAAGCAGATGCAAAGTTCAAAAAGACGGGTGCTGCAGGCGACAAGAGCACATGCATAGAAAAGCAAATGGCAGCCGCAAATTATCTGATGTTTGAAGCTGACCTTCCTCCGAAAGACAAATATAAGCCTGCACTTCAAAGATACAGAAGAGTTTTGGAACTTGATCCGAAGAACGATGAAGCGAAAACGAATAAGAAACAAATCGAAGACATTTACATTTCAATGGGTAAACCGATTCCTGAATAATAACGGTTAAAGCCATTTTCAAAAAAAACCAATCATTATGGGTTACGCTTTTGTTTACATAGCATTTGCCGCCTGCCTGATATCGACCATACTTTATGCGATGGTCAGCAAAGGAAACGAGAAGGTCCTGAAATTCGCGAGAATGTTTTTCCACGTCTCAGTTATCATGACTATCTCTTCAGCGGCGTTTCTTCTTTATCTTATCATATCTCACCAGTTTGACTACACTTACGTCTGGAGCTACAGTTCAAAGGATCTTCCGTTCAATCTGCTAATGTCAACATTTTACGCAGGTCAGGAGGGAAGTTTTCACCTGTGGGCATTCATGATGGCTGTACTGGGAATTTTTGTCCTGTCTTTCCTCATTGCACGGGACAGGGATTATGAGGTAAATCATCACACAAGTTTCAAGGAAAGATATGAGCCGGTTGTGATGCTTGTATTTGCTTCAATTCAAACCATGTTGCTTTTCACACTGATACTGAAGTCTCCTTATCTGAAAGTATGGGAATCATTTCCGGGTGATGTACAGCTCGGCTTTGTGCCGGAAGACGGACGCGGATTGAATCCTCTGCTGCAGAACTTCTGGATGACAATTCATCCGCCGATACTCTTTGCCGGATTTTCGGCCCTCGCAGTTCCTTTCTGTTTTGCGATCGCAGCATTGATTAAGAACAATTATAACAGATGGATGAAGCTTGCGCTGCCATGGACATTGTTTGCAGGAATGGTTCTTGGAGTTGGAATTATGCTCGGAGGTTTCTGGGCTTACGGAGTTCTCGGATGGGGCGGTTACTGGGGTTGGGATCCTGTTGAAAACTCATCTTTCGTTCCATGGATAGTAATCATTGCGGCAATACACACACTGGTTGCTGAGGAAAAAACAGGTAAATTCAAAAAGACCAGTTTGATACTATGTATATTGGGATTCGTTCTGGTGTTGTATTCAACATTTCTTACAAGAAGCGGTATTCTGGGAGATGCTTCTGTTCACTCTTTTGTTGATCCGGGACAGGAAGTCTATATTTTTCTGGTGGCATTCCTTGGATCATATTTATTGCTTGGAATAGGACTCATTCTATACAGACTTAAGAGTCTTGGTTCACCTGCAAAGGAAACATCAGAAATGCTTTCAAGAGAGTCAGCTTTATTTATAGGTGCTGTAACACTTTGCGCAAGTGCTTTGGTTATTGGTGTTGGAACAAGCTGGCCCATCATTACAAAAGGAAGTGTTGATATTGCATTTTATAATAAGATGAATCTTCCTCTTGCAATCCTGATAGCCGCAGTAAACGGCATAAGCATACTGCTTGCATGGAAACACACTGACAGCAAGAGATTCTTTAAGAGTCTATATGTTCCGATAACTATTACGGTGGTGGTTGCTCTTGCACTTGCTGTCTTTGCAGTAAGAGATATACTCATACTTGCTCTTGCAGCAACTTCGATTTTTTCGTTCGCAATAAATCTTCAACTTATTCTGAAACTTGTTTCAAACAAGATGGTAAAAGCCGGTCCGTATGTGGCTCACCTGGGAATCATGGTTTTGTTCCTCGGAATTATCGGCTCTTCCAAATACTCAGTTGAAGAAAATTTGGCGCTGCCTATTGATGAACCGAAGGAAGCTCTTGGATACACTCTCACATACAAAGGCGCTACTCCAATTAAAGGGGAAAGCAGTAAAGATGAGAAATATCATTTTAATGTTGTAGTAGAGAAGGAAGGCAAGGGATATCTTCTGCAGCCGGTTATGTTTTACAGTGAATATTCACAAGGCATCATGAAGAATCCTGACATTGCAAACCTCGGAATAAAGGACATTTATCTTGCGCCAATGTCGCTTGAGGTTGGAAGTCCTTACACAGAACAGGATATTGTGAAATTCGAAAAAGGTCAGGAACTTGATGTGAAGGGAATGAAAATTAAGTTCATAGACTTTGACAGATCAAAATTCAGTCAGGATAAGATGATGAGCGGTGAGGAAAATATCATCGGTGCTCAGCTGGAAGTAACTGCAGACGGAAAGACTGAAACAGTCATTGCCGAGCAGTTTCTTGCTCAGGGCAATACTGAACCTATTCCTGTCAAAATTCCCGGAAGCAATAACTTGACTGTGTATCTAACTCAGATCTCTGTTGACGGCGTGCCAACAGCCCTCATTGCAGTATCCGACAAACAGCCGGGCTCGGCAGATGACAAAGAAACTCTTGTACTTACCGCAAGCATTAAGCCTCTGATTAATTTGGTTTGGGGCGGAACTATCATTATGGCTATAGGATTCTTCTTAGCTCTTATGAACAGAAAAAAGGCCTTCCTTGGAGAGACAAGATCTGCCGAAAAGATTTCCCGGCATTCGGAAAATCACGGTAACGGACACACCTCTAATGGCAATGGTTCTAACGGGCACAATTCAAACGGACAAAAGAAAGTTCATGATACAAAACATCAGCACTAATATTATTTATTTCATTTAAGAAAAAAAGACCGGTCAGTTGACCGGTCTTTTTTGTTTTATGTTGGAGTTGAATCTGAATCTTCTCTAGAAATGCATTTAATTCAGTTATGTGGTGCTGTCACTAATTACTCTCATTGTCATCTAATCCCTAGTGCAAAAATAAGACATACGATTGAGTCCGATAACTGTTTACAAGAATACGGAAGTATTCTGTTTAAATTAGCGGACAAGACTTAATTGCGATGCGCGCTGCATTATTCTATATATTTTTAATTCCTCTTAAACCTTGCCTGAAAGAATCTCAGATACTTCGGTTCATAAACCATCTTGAGTCCTCTTACCTTCTTTCGCCTTTCAAAAACGTTTTCAATACTCTCGGCCACAACGTCCATGTGTGCCTGCGTATAGACTCTTCTTGGAATCGTAAGACGAACAAGTTCAAGCTTAGGATAATTGTGCTTTCCGGTTTTCTTATCGCGCCCTGCTGAAACAATGCCCCTCTCCATAGTTCTAACCCCTGAATCAATATAGATCTCTGCCGCAAGTGTTTGTGCCGGAAAGTTGTCCTGCTTGATGTGTGGAAGAAACGCCTTTGCATCCAGAAATATTCCGTGACCGCCAATCGGACGAACGATCGGAATACCGCCGTTCATCAACTTTTCACCGAGATAAATAACCTGACCTACCCTAGCCTTCATGTGATCATCTGTCAATGATTCAACTATTCCTATAGCCATCGCTTCCATATCTCTTCCGGCAAGACCGCCGTAAGTATGAAGTCCTTCATAAACTACACAGAGATTGCTTGCTTCTTCATAGAGCTTCTTATCATTAACTGCAAAGAATCCTCCTATGTTTACCAAGGCATCTTTCTTCGCGCTGAAAGTAGCACCGTCAGTGAGTGAACAAATCTCTTTTACAATCTGTGCGACACTCTTACGAGCATATCCGTGCTCACGGGTTTTTATGAACCACGCATTCTCTGCAACACGTGTCATATCGAGAAAAATCTTAATTCCGTGCTTTGCCGTAAACCTGCGAACATCCTTAAGATTCCTCATAGAGATCGGCTGACCTCCGGCCATGTTCACAGTTGTGGCAACGCAAATATAGGGTAACTTCTTCGCTCCGAATTTCTTTATCAGGGCTTCTAACTTGTTCAAATCAATGTTGCCTTTGAACGGATGAAGGTTTGACGGATCGTGTGCCTCATCTATGATCACATCATAGAACGTACCGCCTGCAAGTTCCTGATGAAGACGGGTTGTTGTGAAATACATATTTCCGGGAACAATATCACCGGGCTTTATCGTAATCCTTGAGAGTAGATTCTCTGCGCCCCGCCCCTGATGAGTTGGAACTACATATTTATAACCGTAGTACTTTCTTACAGTCTCTTCGAGATGATAGAAGTTCTCACTTCCGGCGTATGCTTCATCTCCCAGCATAAGACCTGACCATTGTCTGTCACTCATTGCATTTGTGCCGCTGTCTGTCAGCAGATCAATATATACATCACGTGATCTTAGTAAAAATGTGTTGAATCCTGCTTCTTCGATTTTCTTTTTTCTCTGAACAGGGGTGGACATATTGAGCAATTCTACCATCTTAATCTTAAATGGTTCTGCCCATGAGTGATGAGGATCTCGTCGGATTCTTTTCGTCATTTTATCGTATTGTGGTTAGATTTATCTGTAAAAATAACTATTACCAATTTGCGGACAAATGACTTAAGTCATACTTTTGAGTTGAGAGTTGTGGGTTGAGAGAGTTGTGGGTTGAGAGTTGTGAGAGTTGTGGGTTGAGAGTCACTGCATTCACTTCTCAACTCTCAACTCAAGACCCTCTCTTATAAGCCTTCCACAGCTCCATCCAAAATGTACCTGCGAATGCAGCGAAGAATGCAAGAAGAACATAACCCATGCTCAGCGGACTGAAGCCGAAAATCTCTCTTACCGGTGCCGCATAGATTGCAATGAAAAGAATGATCAATGAGACGATAAGTACAACCGGGAGCAGGCGATTCTTATATTTCAATGTAGTGAAGACAGAATAATAGAATGACCGGTTTATGAGTGTAAGGAATAAGTTGCTAAAGATAAGTGTCGAGAAGATCACTGTCCTGGAAAGTGCTTCGTCACCGGTCTTTACAAAAATATCATAACCAACCCAAAGACATGATAGTGTGATAGCAAGTCCCTGAAATATACTCACTGACAGTTCATGGAATGAGAGAAATGTACTTGTCATTTTTCTCGGGGCTTTATGCATGGAGTTAACTTCAATCGGTTCGTTCTCATAAATGATTGAACATGTGGGACCCATTATCAATTCGAGAAAGATTACATGAACCGGACTGAAGATGTCCGTGAAGTCCCAGAAGAAAAGCAACGGCAATGTTACTATCAGAATAATGGGGATGTGTATGGAGATGATATATTGAATTGCCTTCTTAAGATTCTCATAGATCTTTCTTCCCATGGCAACCGCATCGACCATGTGCGAGAGATCATCATCAACAAGTATCAGGGATGCTTCGCTTTTTGCAAGTTCACTTCCTTTCTTCCCCATCGAAATGCCGATGTGTGATGCTTTAAGAGCGGGTCCGTCATTTACTCCGTCACCTGTCATTGCCACAACTTCACCTTGCTCTTTCAATGCGTTGATCACTTTCATTTTTGCTTCCGGAAACATCCTGGCAAAAATATTCACATGCTCTGAAGACCTTAAGAGAACTTTGTCATCGAGTTTCATTATATCAGCTCCGGTAAGAACTGTTCCTTCATTCTTCAATCCTACCTGATCGGCAACTGCGCGGGCAGTTTCCGGATAATCGCCCGTGATCATTTTTACTTTTATACCCGCCTTGTAAAATGATTCAAGAACTCCTCTTATGTTATCTTTTGGAGGATCATAAAATGAGACAAGACCCAGGAATTCATAAACAAAGCCGCTTTGCGTTTCAGGAAGATTCTCGATGTTGGTCCTGGACTCTGCAACCCCCAATACTCTTCTTCCATTGTTCGCAAATGATCTTGCAAGAGAATAGATCTTCTCTTGTTCGACTTCTGAAAGTGTGCTTTGATTCAATATCGTCTCAAGTCCGCCTTTACATGCCACAACATAATTTCCCTCAGCATCAAGATGAATGTGGGTCATAACGGGGGGGTTTCCTTTTATTGGATACTCATGAGCCAGGCGGAATTTACTTCGCAAATCGGCAGGAGCAGTTTTTGCATAGGCATCATGAATTGATTCTTCCATGGGATCAAACGGTTTAGGTTCTGAAGCCCACATTGCAAACTCGAGAGTCTTGCTGAAAACTGATTCTCCGGAATACCAATCAGTTACAGAATCTGTTGCATAGTCATATACTTCAGCCAGCTTCATTTCGTTTTGTGTCAATGTACCTGTCTTGTCCACACAGATGACTGTAGCCGCACCAAGCGCTTCTACAGTATAAGGTTGTTTGGCGATCACATTTTCCTTCAACAATCTGTATGCTCCAAGCGCCATGAAAGCACTGAATGCAACAGGTATCTCTTCGGGAAGTACTGACATTGCAAGAGTTAACCCGTGAAGCAAACCATGCAAGAGATCACCTGTCCTATAATATGAGAGTCCCCATACAACGAGAAATGCCAGCGCTCCGAAAATCACCATGCTGATTACAAATTTTCTGATTTGAATCTGAAGCGGTGTCTTTTCTGAAATGATACTTTCCATAGATCTTTCTATCCTGGAAAGAGAAGTACTGTCTCCAACCGCCGCAACTTTGGCAACACAATACCCTGTCATCACCAATGTCCCCTTGTAAATTATATTGTCCGGCGGCTTCGTACTTTTTCCGAGTGATAGTGATTCACCCGTGAGTATGCTTTCGTTAACCGTAAAATCGTGACACTCAATTACCGCAGCATCAGCCGGAATAAGGTCGCCGTCTTCTACAAGAATTAAGTCATCCACTACAATTTCATCAGTAGCAATCTCCTTCCATTCTGATTGCCTGCATACCTCTGCCAGCGGACTGGAAAGATGCTTCAGCGCTTCTACTGCACTTCGGCTTCTGCGTTCCTGATAAAATGAAATAGATGCCACAATCAAAATTGCAACAAGCATGATGATGGCTTCTTCCTTTTCTCCGAGTACAAAATATACAACTGCCGCCGCTACAAGAATAATGAACATTGGTTCAGACACAATGTCTTTGAGTGCTGTAAGCATTCCGCTGTTGTCAGAGATTGTTGATTTGTTTGAGCCGTGTTTGGCACGGGATTTGGTAACCTCTTCCGGACTGAGCCCGCTGTATCCGCTCTGTGACATTGTGATGGGTATTTACTGATGGAAGATTTCGGCGATCATGCAGCGGGCACTTCCCCCGCCAATGGTCTCTATTGTGCCGATGTTTGCTGTTACTATTTTACTGTTATGCTTTTCGAGCATTTCCTTCGTTTTGTTTTCCAAACAGTCATAAGACCTCTTTGACATAACAAGGATCTTCTGTCCCTCTTCATTTCGCAGCTGAATCATATTTCCCGCAAAATTATTTACATGGTCTTCGTTAATATAGATCATCTCTCTTCCGCCTTCAGATAATTTTGCACAAACACTTTTTCTTTCGGCTTCATCTCTGATCATATCACTGCATACTACTGCAAATGTATCTCCGATCGTTAGTATCACATTTGTATGATATACCATCCGGCCTTCTTTGTCTGTGGCCCTGAATACAATTGGTTCATATCCGATCATGCTGCAAATTCTGTCGAGCAATCCGGAATCTGTTCTCGGTGAAAGAGCAGCATAAGCTCTCTTTAGAGTATGATCAAATACAATGCTGCCTGTACCTTCAAGAAACACTTTCTGTTCTGCGCTGCGTGATTGTTCGAGTCGGATTTTGGAATAGCCATACTCTGCCGAAAGTTCATTGATCACATCTTCCCTCATTTCCTGTCTTCTCAGTTTGGATTGCATCGGATAAGTAATTATGAGTCTTTCTTTGTTATCAAGAATATGAGTGGAAAACCAGTTGTTAGGAAAAACTGCATCGGGTTTGGGAGGTTCCTTGGTATCATCGATTACTATCACATTGATTTCTGCCGCGCGCAAGTCTTGCACGAATCCGTCAAATTCTTCAATCGCTTTCTTTGAGACTTCAGCAGATGCTTCCGGAAGGTTCTTTTGAAATGCATTTGACCCGGCTGTTTCTTCGTTAAACCCGAAGGATGCGGGTCTTATCATGAGTATCGTGTCAGTATTCTGACTCAAAACAGGTAGATGATTTATAAGAAATTTACACACATATTCCGTGAAGTGAAATGTAAATTTTTGCTTAAGTTGAGATCAGTTTTCACTTCTGTCCAAAACGTTTTTGAAGTGACGAAATAGTTGCCAAGACAGTTCAATAGTAAGCGGAAAAACTTCTTGCCTTAAACTCTGTTAATCTGTTCACCGCAAAGATTCAGAGTAGATTTAAAAATCAATTTAAAGATTTCAAACAACCAAATTTCCCTCTCCTTTAGGAGGGCAAGGGAGG
>CALEVL010000065.1 GCA_937924675.1 uncultured Ignavibacteria bacterium
GCTGAAGTACGTTGCTGTTTCTCAGATAAGTTAGATTGTAGATGAACTCGCTGTTATGTGAGTAATAAGATGAGATTCTGCCGCGGTTGTCGTAGCCGAGTGACGAACCTGTGAAGCCTGCGAGAAAATTCTGAGTAACTATAAATGAGTTTGGATTGTATTCATAATCCGTAAACGATTGATAGGATAACGGATCGTCAGAAGACTCCGGGCCTTCATAAGTATCAACCGCCTGCAATCGTCCTGCTTTATCATACCTATACCTGTATCTCTTAAAGTCTGCACCAATGTTGTAATTCAAACTCTTCACCATGTCCTGCGAGTTGTATTCATAATTGACCGTCTTCACATCAAGCCCGTCAAGCATTAGCCAAATTGTTTTCACTCTCCCTCGTTCGTCATAGCGGTAATACTTATAGCTCCAGTTATCGTTCTGCCTCGTTCTGAAAGCCGTTGCCGCAAGCCTGCCTTTAGTGTAGTTCGGCAGGTCGTAATATCCGCTTGGCGGTGTGAAGATATTCACAATAGAGTTTGTGATGGTATCGTAAACATTTACTGTAAGATAATCCTGCTGATTTGAAGATTCAAACTGATTTCCGTTATCCGGATTGTCTGACGGCATGAAGATATAGTCGCCGATTCCGGTGAGGCGGTTGAGTGCGTCATAGTTTTTGAAGGTATATTTGTATGCGTCAACGCTTCTTTGGTTTGCATCCTGTGTGTAGGTGAGATTGATGTTCTTGAATAGAATTTCCTCCGCAAGCTACTCATTCATGGTATCTCTCGTCCTAATCACTTGGCGTTAACTATCAATGGAATTGAACCCATTTAGTTTATTTGGCCACGAAGGTGATGTCACTTCATCGCTATGGAACTTTCCGCCTCTAAGTCAATTTATAAGTTCAATTTTCAATTTCGATACCTTAAATCCATTTTCTAAAAGTACTTGTGGTTCTACATTGGAAACACTCTTGACATCAGAGGTTGGTATTAATAATCGGTTATAACTTACTCTATTCTCAAAATTTACTTTGACTTTCGCAATTGCTGTATTGAAAAAATATTTATAAACGATAAAGTGCTTACCGGATTTTTCCCATACTTGTTGTTGCCTAAAAAGCTCTGTCGTCAAATAAGTTTTGAAGTCATAAAGAAATGTCTCACAGTCAGAATTTCTATTCAATAAAAACCAAACTTTGCAAAATACTTTTGATCTGATATCAATATGTTCTTCCGGCAAATCTGAATTCCTGCCTATCCATAATTCTAGGAAAGGGAAATATTGGAATGAGGAACTATCATCATTGAGATTTGTCAATCTTTCTAACCAGAGGATGTTACAGTAGTGAAGATCATCACTCTCTTTCAGGTTGGTATCTATTTCAATCAATAAATATCCATCGAAAATATAGTTAAAACTTTCAATTGACATCAATTCAGGTGTATTACTGTAAACAGGATCAAACAATCCTAAATCAGTCTTGACGTAAATAGTTTGAGAATTGACAACCTTTTGCGAAAAGAAGACTATTAAGATGAATATCGCTGTTATCTTCAATAGATTAGTCAGCATAACCTTTTATGAATTGTTCACTAGTCTTGCTTAAGTCAATTCCAGCAGATTTAAAGATTCTTTCAAAAGTCTTTCCAGTTGGACGATTACGAGGACGTTGATAATCCTCGATTTCCGAGCTACTTTTATCATCACCTTTTAGTCCTAACAAATGAGTAAGTTCGTGAGCTCCTGTATCATAGTCAGGCTTCAATTCACTTCCACTTGCAAGCATTAGAACATAGCCACTATTAACACCAACACCTAGGTCAGAGTTTTTCATTATGTCATTATTGATTCCTGCATTCTCTATTACATTTGAACCCGAATTCTTACGGGACTTATACACGGCACTGTAATAATCTTCTTCCAATATCATATTGAATTTAGTTGTCACTTCATAAGTCTCCCCATTGATTTCAAAGCTTCCTGAATAATAGTTTTCAATGTTCATTTGAAAATCTCCCACTACGGCGATCTGTTGTTCTGTCAGACCCTGTTGATTATCATTGCCATATACTGAAAAATACATATCTACTTCCAATAGTATCTTATTTCCTTCAATTGAGACTCTTCCATCTTTCCCATCTACATCTATGTACTTTAATGGATTAAGTGTTGAATATTGATATGGGCTAAACGAATAATACTTCTCCAACAACGGTTCCACTTGCCCCCATCTCCCAATCCTGCTGTCATAATATCTCGCACCGAAGTAATCATACAAGTTCTCGTCATCCTGTTCCTTCCCGGTAAATCCAAACTTCGTAGAGTCTCCGTTATATATTCTTCCCTGAACTTTATCGCCCCACATGTCATAATCAATTGCGGAGACAAGGTTGTAACTGTTGTCAACTACTGCTCTTACAGAGCCGAGATGATCTTTGAAGAAAAAATACTTTGCATTGCCTCTTATCTTTCCAACCATGTCGCTTGCCCAAACGTACCATTCAGTCAAGTTGTTACTTGTGTATGTCGCAAGCTCTTTTCCGTCAACGCCTCTTACGTAATGTTCGTTATTGAGCAATGTCCAGCCGTTGCCGGGGTTGTTCCAGTCATTAATCTGCGGAGGCGGAATCTGAATATTTCTGTAAGTCAGCTTTCTTGTCCTGTTGCCGGTTTCATCGTACCAGTACCTTGTGGCATAAGAATATTGCCTTGTTGATGTAAGTGTATCAATATGATACAGCTCGGTAATTAGATTTCTGTGGTCATAAGAAATGCTGAAGTTGTTGTAAACGGAATCCGTTGTTACGTTGCCGTTCAGGTCGTACCGGAATTGGTCAACATTTCCGCTAACGCGACTGAGCTTGTTTGTGCCGGAGTAGTACTGATACGTGAAATTATCTTGCATATTGCCGGCATCAACATATCGTTTCAATGTAAGTATGTTGCCATCCTTATCATAAGTATTCTCAACCTTATACTCATTAGGACTTCCCGCAGTGTTAGTTGCGCTAAGCAGGCGGTTGCTCTTGTCATACGTGAACTTGTAAACAAGGTCTTCCGTGTTTGCAAAGTTATCACGGTATGAGCCGTACAACTCCTGCTGAAGTACATTGCTGTTCCTTAGATAGCTGAGAGAATATATGAACTCGCTGTTGTGTGCATAAGATGATGTTATTCTGCCGCGGTTGTCGTAGCCGAGTGATGAACCTGTAAAGCCGCCGAGAAAATTCTGAATAACTATAAATGAGTTAGGATTGTATTCGTAATCAGTAAACGACTGATAGGATGACGGATCGTCAGAAGACTCCGGGCCTTCATAAGTATCAACCGCCTGCAATCGTCC
>CALEVL010000066.1 GCA_937924675.1 uncultured Ignavibacteria bacterium
GATCTTGGAATTTTAAAGAGTTGAGGATGTCAGTTAAATATAGGCTCAATGCGGCAAATTGCTCTTCCATTTTCGGAAGCAATTCCCTAAAGCGTCCACCCGGCAGTGATGTATGATTTTCGAAGTTGCCGCCTGTGCCGGCATATTGAGCCGTTTTAAATATTTGTAAGTTCACTGAAGAAATCCTTTCCCACAATCTGCAGGTATGAATGCTGTCTGTGAATTTTAGTATAGGCTATTTATCACCCGATTCTGAGTTTGTCAGAATTGTAAGCTCAATTACTATGTTTATGCAATCTCCCTTTTCATTTACCGGCACATTCTCAACTCGTAATATTTTGCAATTATCAGAGACTTCCTTTTTGGTATTCGGTAAAATTGTTTCAGTCTGATGATTGCGCCTGAGCAGATTCTTAAACCATCTAATTCTATTTGCCAAAAATTTCACATATTCATCAGAGCCTAAAATCTTGAACTTGTGATGTTCGTAAATAAAAATCATATAGACCGCAACAAGAAAATAAAAAATAATTAGAAATTCAGTTTCAGATAACTGTGTGCTATTTCTTTGAAATAAGTACATTGAAAACGATTGAGTTTGTTATTATTCGAAACATTTATTTTAATATGCTGAGTAATGAATGTACCAAAGTAATATTTTTTGAAAATCAGTCTTCTAAACTTGCCCTAACAAATACGAAGAAAGTGCTATTATTAATATTGAATCAACTTAGCAATGAAAAATGTGGTTAGACAATTTTAGTCACATTGAATGAAACTTGCAATTAAGAAATGCTGAGATAAAGACCCTGCATCCACCAACAAAACAATATGAGTAATTCTGAGTAGTTAACTGCTGAATTTCAAGCTCAAAATCCAAAAACCTCACAAATAGCCTGGAATCACAAAAACAAAGCCGCACGAAACACTTACAATGCTCCGCGAAACACTTACAATGCTCCGCGCAACACTTACAATGCACCGCGCAACACTTACAATGCTCCGCGCAACACTTACAATGCTCCGCGCAACACTTACAATGCTCCGCGCAACACTTACAATGCTCCGCGCAACACTTACAATGTTCCGCGAAACATTTACAATGCTCCGCGAAACACTTACAACGTTAGACGAAATCAATTCAACGTTAGACGAAAACAATTCAGCGTTAGACGAAAACAATTCAGCGTTAGACAAAATCAATTCTAAGTTAGGCAAAATCAATTCTAAGTTAGGCAAATTCAATTTAGCGTCAGACGAAAGCAAATCAGCGTTAGGCAAAACAATTCACTGAGATTCTAAAAAAGTCCTTGAGTACGTTTTGCTCAAGTGTTGAAAATTAATTTCCACAAAACTGTCGCCCCGAGTGCTTCTGTAAGAAACTATATGACAAAACTCTTTAGCTGACAACTATTTATGGAAGTTCTTTTTAAGTCTTTAAACGATATTTTAATCACAAAAGAATGCTCAAACATCCAGGCAAGAAAATTTATTTACTTACAATATGAAAATTTCCTTTATAACAATTCTGCTTTTAATGACATCCGTTTCATTAGCTCAATCAAGTTGGTTCTGGCAAAATCCTACTCCGCAAGGATATGATATAAAATCTGTCACATTCATAAATTCACAGACAGGCATAGCAGTAGGAAATTATGGTGCAATTCTCCGAAGCGAAAATGGAGGAGAAAGCTGGAATTCGGTTAGTGTCGGTTACAGTAATGATTTTCTTTGTGTTCGTCATTTATCCGGTGCAACTGCCTTTGTTACCGGAAGTAACGGTATTCTGCTTAGGACAACAACAGGTGGAGTTTCATGGGAAAGAATTTCAACAAGTATTACAGATACCATATCTTCGATATTCTTCACAAGTCAGAATTCCGGGTATGTTGCATGCGGCAGAGGAAAGGTATATAAAACTATCGACGGGGGCTACACGTGGAGTGAGCAATTCACTGGAATCTTCTCAAGACTGAATTCGATCTTCTTTCTTAATAATGATACAGGTTTTGCTTGCGGAGATTACGGAAGAGCTTTGAAGACAACAAATGCGGGATCTAACTGGAATTCAATAGCAAACATACAGGGAGCAGACTATAACTCTGTCTGGTTCAGAAATTCTAACAGCGGATTTATTGCGGGAGGAGTTGAGGGAAGTCGTGAACTCCGAAGGACTACAAATGGCGGTCAGACCTGGCTGACCATGTTTCTTGCAATAACTGCGGGCGAGTTGACTCAGATCTTTTTTGTTGATGACAATACCGGATACATTTCAGGAGAATTAAACACTCTCTTTAACACAACAAATGGCGGAGTGAATTGGGGATTTGTCAATAATATTACTCAACCAGGATTCAGCTTCAACACCGTTCATTTCATTAAATCTCAGGTGGGATTTCTGGGAGGAGAAAACGGCATAATATACAAAACAACTGACGGCGCGTCTGTTTGGAATCAGAAATTACCGTTTGGCTTAACTGAAGATGGAAGGGAGATCGAGGTAGCGGATGAACAGACAGCCTATGTACTTACAACTAACAAACTGATGAAGACTACCAATGGAGGTAGCAATTGGAACACTTTCTCAGAGGATTACTTGCCATATAGAGAGATTAATTTCATTAACGCAAACACAGGTTTTCATTTGGCGTAATTTCGAGTTGTACAGGACATCAAACGGCGCTCAATCCTGGAACCATATAACCCAAAACGTTGACTCGATCTGGTCATACCAATTCAGCGATGCCAATACCGGATTCGGATGGCGTATCGGAGCAGGCGAACTTGAGCTTTACAGGACATCAAACTTTGGACAAATCTGGACAAAGCTTGATATAGTTAATTTAGATCAATACTATTTTATAGATGATATGACCGGATATGGTGCAGTTATTACAGCTCCACGAACTTATGATCTCGTCAAGACAACCTCATCAGGGCTGAATTGGAGCTATGTAAACAATTTTAATCTTGATACCATTACGTTTTGCAGGGAATTGTATTTTCTGAATGAGAGTACCGGTTTTTCCATTCAAGAGTTTGATTATGAGGATCGTTTGGTGAACATTTACAGGACCAGTAACGGTGGAATGAATTGGTCAGAAGTTTACACCACTGGAGTTTTCTTTTGGAGATATGGTACTTCTGTTGATGGTAAAATGAATTTTGCTAATCTCTCAACCGGATATATTTCCGGACTTGCAGATACAACACTGAAAACAACTGATGGTGGTGTAACTTGGGTCAAATACAAAGTGGGTGACAGAAGAATTAGAGAGATTGAGTTTATTGATAACAACACCGGATACTTGATTGGCGGAGGCGGAATGATATTAAATACGACTGACGGAGGAACAGTGAGTATATCCGGCTCATCATCTCATCTTCCGGAGCGATTCCTTCTTCAGCAAAACTTTCCCAATCCTTTCAATCCTAATACAAGAATAAGATATTCATTGCCTGTTGCAAGTATTGTGAAGCTAAGTATTTATGATCCTCTTGGGAGGCTTGTAGCAATACTTGAAGATGATTTCAAGTCTGCCGGCAACCATGATGCCGAATTTAATGCCGGCTCCGGCTATAATGGACTTTCATTGCCAAGCGGTATCTATTTTG
>CALEVL010000067.1 GCA_937924675.1 uncultured Ignavibacteria bacterium
AATTCTAAATTTCGAATTCCGCAAATGCTATGACTTTGGTCATAGACTTATTCCTTCACATCTCTTAAGTTTACATTAAATCATTACGCAAGGAAGAAGTTATTTTAGTATGAATATGAACTCACAACAATTTACTAAGCACTGACACACGCCACTGACCACTCTATGCCAAAAAGGGTAAGTACGAATGTAAAGAAGAGAACGATAGAACAATACGAGCATAAAGACAAGGAGCGGGTGAATAATCCGCAGGTTGGGATGGTTGGAGTTTATGTCTCAAATTGCTTCTCAATAACTAATCTAAAATTTTGAATACAGGAGGATTGAGAAATGTCACGCGTTTTTCTCTATATAGTTTCTGCAAACAAGAATCCCGATCATCTTGATGAATGCAATGTTCCATATGAGATTGATAGCCGTGAAATATTCTTCGGACCATGCAAAATTAGGCTGCGAGAGCTTTTCAATAAGCAGAATTCTGACCACAATATCGAAGACACATATTTTGTTGGATTGAATGGAAATAATAGAGATAAAATTCGAAAGATAATCTGGATAGGAAAGATGAAAGAGAAGCTTACATTTGCAGCTGCTTATGAAAAAATGAATGGGAAACTGAGGTATAAGAAAATGATGCAAGAAGAGTTCTCTCCTTTACATGTTGCTCCAATCAAGAATGGATCTGATCTTTTGGGTTATAAGCTCCGGTCATCTTTGCATTCTGATAATGATGATTGGGTCTCGGATATTGTAAGGAAGAAGAATCATCTCATCACAGACGCAAACACAAACTCGATATATAAACGTGAAAAGGACTCAGTCAAAGATGTTTTCACAAGAGACGTTTGCTTCATATTTGAAAATATTTTCTTTGCTAAAGGTCAGGGAATATCACTTAATTCCAAAATCCTGAATATTTTGAAACAATCTCAGAAAGGTGTAATAGGTATTTCAGAGGATGCCCCATTCGGATTGGACAAAAATAGAAACATCAATGGAAAGAGAGGGTTTTGGCTTGAGATACCGAATAAGTATTCGGAAAATTTCTTAAAAGAAATATTGATAGAAAAAACCAAAATCAAAGGAAGCGAAAAATTGTCAGTTTCAAAACGAAATTCAGGTAAATGCAAATGTTGAAGCGATTCTTAATACTCTTGAAAATTCGATTAGTCAAAGATACTGTCAAAGCATTTCAAATGTTTACCTTCATTGCATTGTTATCTACTCTTTCAATGTCATGCGAGGATCCCGAAAAAGAGAATCTGAAACAAGAAAGAGATGAACTTCGGTATGAAAGGGATGAATTAGAAGAAAAAAATGAAAGAATAAAAAGAGAAAAGGATGAACTTGAAGAAGAGAAGGAACAGCTGGAAGAAGAACGTGATCAACTCGAACAAGAAAAAGAAGAACTCGAGGAGGAATTGGATGATGAGTATTGAGTCTATTTCCACTATCCAAATCAAAATAACTCTTTTCTCAAATGGAGATAAATTAAACTAATGAGTTCTGATAATCCAATACTCAACAACCCTTACGAAGAACCAAAATTTCATTATAGCACCGATAGTGAAGGAAGCTTGAACTATAATGATGTCTGCAAAGGAAGAAGAATTTTCAAGCCTGAATCACAGGTAATTCCTGCAAGACAAACAGGTCAAGGGGAATTATTAGAGTGGAACGATGAAGAAGGACAATACCGCGACTACTTAGTCAACTTATGCCGTGTAGAAGTTGGTAAATGGAGAACCGAAGACTATCCGGGTACAACAAGAGTAACAAGAGAGTTGCTGAACTTCTGGTTTCTAAATCCCGACAGACATTATACAAAGAAGTTGTTCTTTGCTCAGAGAGAATCTGTTGAAACTGCGATCTGGATAAACGAGGTTGCCGGATCATCAAATGCAGGGCAACACATACTTGATACATTGAATCAAAGCAGAAAATTGGTAAGCCCTGAACCGGACAATCAATTGCCAAGAATAGCATTTAAGATGGCAACCGGGACCGGTAAGACAGTTGTGATGGCTTGCCTCATATTGTATCATTATTTCAATAGACAGGAATACAAAAGCGATACAAGGTTTGCGGATTACTTCCTAATTGTCGCGCCAGGGATAACTATCAAAGACAGACTTGGTGTGCTTTTTGTTGATACAGTCAATAAGAAGCCGGAAGAAATTGAAGATTATTATTTCAAACAAGATCTTGTTCCTCAGAATCTGAAATCTCGGCTTGATAATTTAAACGCAAGGATTGTAATAACAAATTACCATACTTTCGAACCAAGGACTCTGCAAGGAAATAAGCGAAGTCCATTTGACGGGAAAGTAAATTGGGAAGGCAAAAAGAATAAAACAGATAACAAAGAAAATTTCTCGCAGCTAATCAAGCGGACGTTGGGAAAGTTCAAAGCTGACAGTCGCCTCCTGATAATTAATGACGAGGCACATCATTGCTATTTTCCTAAGTCGAAAGAAAAGACCACTGACAATGAAGAGTCTGATGAAAATGCCAAAGCGGCTGTTTGGTTCACCGGACTGAAAGAAATTTCAAAGCGATTCAAAGTTCAATCTGTTTATGATCTTTCTGCTACCCCTTATTACCTGAACGGTTCGGGATATACGCCTTATAGTTTGTTCCCCTGGGTTGTGTCTGACTTTGGATTGATAGAAGCTATTGAGTCTGGATTAGTCAAGATCCCTTTCCTTCCGGAAAGTGATTCAACTCAGGAAATTGAGACTCCCAAATTGAGAAATCTGTATGAACATGTCAAAGAAGAATTGCCAAGACGAGGTCAGCGAAGAGAGAGAAGAGAGACTGCTGAAGAAGGAAATGCGAAAAAGGAAAATCTACCAAAGCTGCCTGCAATGGTAAAAGCAGCTTTGGATCAATTCTACAACCATTATAAAGAATACTACGAGGGATTACGGTCATCTTCAGAACAAAGAGTAAATCTGTTTTCTTCACCTCCCGTGTTCATAGTTGTTTGCAACAATACTTCTGTCTCCAAGGAAATGTACAAATACATAGCAGGGTATGAATATGAAAACGAAAATGGGGAAATTCAAGCATATCACGGAGCAATTGACATGTTCTCGAATTATGACATGACAACCAACAAGTTGTTAAAGAAGCCACCTACACTTTTGATAGATAGTGATGCACTGGAAAATAGTGACCAGATAAATGACGAATTCAAGAAGATATTTGCAACAGAGATTGAGGAATTCAAAAAGGATTATGCCAGGCTTTACGGACAAGGAAGTGCAGAGAAAATAACAGACGCTGAGATTCTGCGGGAAGTTGTGAATACAGTTGGGAAGCAAGGCAAACTCGGAGCTCATATTCGATGTGTTGTGTCTGTGTCAATGCTAACAGAAGGTTGGGATGCAAACACTGTCACTCACATTATGGGACTCAGAGCATTCGGATCACAGCTACTTTGTGAACAAGTAGCCGGCAGGGCTTTAAGACGAATTAGCTATTACCTGCAAGGATATGATAAGGAGGGAATGCCCACTACCGATCCTAAGAAAACAGTGATTGAGAAATTTCCTCCGGAGTACGCACATATAATTGGTGTTCCATTCAAACTGTTTAAAGGAGGAACAGCAACCGGTGAACCTCCCCATGATCTTACATTGATAAAGCCGGTGCCTGACCGACAGAAAGAAATGGAAATTACGTTCCCAAATGTTGTTGGATACAGGATTGAATATAATGAGGATGAGATAAAATACGATTTCAACGGAATTGAGAACTATGAAATTGACGGATCCAAATTTCCAATTGAAACAGTCATGGCAAGCCCGATTTCTCCTGAAGAACAGAGGATGCAAGTAAGGTCTGTCTTGGAAAAACGCGACCATGAACTAATATTTCTTATCACAAAAGAACTGATCAGGCAGAAATTTTGCGATGACGATTCCAATCCTAAATTTCAAAGATTTGGACAACTAAAGAGAATTGTGGAAGAATGGTATAACTCCAAGATCTTGCTATTGAACATTGATGATGAAAGATATAAGAAGTTGATCTATTTTGAAGATCCGAAGAAATATATAGACCATATTGCCAGAGGGATCAATCCTCACATAAATACTTCAGAGTACATCAGGCCGGTGCTTAATTACTATAATCCTTTTGGCAGTACAAAGTATGTTTATGGTCAGACATCTAAGGAAGTATTTGAAACCAAGAAGAGTCACATCAATTATGTTGTTATGGACAGTGGCTGGGAAGGCATTGCAGCAAAAACATTGGAAGAACTTGATGTAGTTTGTTATGTAAAGAATCAGTTTTTGGGCTTCACCATTCCATATATAAGAGAAGGCAAGGAGCGGCTGTACTTCCCTGATTTCATTGTAAGATTGAAATGCAATGATGGAACGGAGAAAAACCTGATCATTGAAATAAGCGGAATGAGCAAAGAGAAAGAAGAGAAGAAATGGTATGTGGAAAACAGATGGTTGCCGGCAGTTAATTCTATGAAAGATAAGTTTGGATATGCTGGATGGGATTTCATTGAAATTGCGAATGATATAAGGAATATTAAGAACGAGTTGAAAATGAAAATAATTGAATTGACTTCATGATCACAAGAATAATTATCCGGAATTTCAAGAAGATCGAACACCTTGAATTTGATCTTGGTTCGCCACTTGTTCTTATTGGTCCAAACAACAGCGGCAAGACTTCAATACTGCAAGCGATAACCCTCTGGGAAACAGGACTAAGAAAATGGGCAGCGAAAAAGGACTCGAAATCGAAGAAAAATGGAAAGAGGCAAGGCGTTCCAATAAATAGAAAAGACTTGATCTCATTGCCGGTACCTTTCTCAAAATTACTTTGGCACAATCTTAAGACACACATTGTAAGATCTGACAACGGGAAGAGAAGCACTGACTATGAGTTTATTGACATACTCATAGAGGGTAACGATTCAGGAAAGGAATGGAATGCAGGCCTTGAATTTTATTATGCCAATGATGAATCATTCTATTGCAGGCCTTTGCGTAAGGTTGACAATTCAGACGAAAGATTCGATATCCCTGAAGAGGCATTCAAGACAAGAGTTGCCTATCTTCAACCGATGTCTGGATTGGCTTCAACAGAAGACAGACTTACTCCCGGTTCAATAGACAGAAAGATTGGAGAAGGAAAAACTGCGGATGTCATTCGTAACATATCATATCAATTGCTGAATCCTGAAAGAGAAATTGATCGCGTTTCAGATGAATCAACTGATGAGAGGTGGGGGCATATTGTAGAAATACTTAATGATAAATTCGGCATCCAAATCAATCAACCAACATATAACCCTGAAAACGGATTGCTTGAAATGACTTATAAGGAAAACGGATTTGAATATGATCTTTCAAGCGCCGGTAGAGGTTTTCAGCAAACACTTCTCTTGCTTTGCTTCCTTTACTCAAATCCGAATAAGGTCATTCTTATGGACGAACCCGATGCACATTTGGAAGTACTGAGACAGAAAGAAATCTATGACCTTATCTGTGAAGTCACCAGAAAATTGAACTCACAACTTATCATCGCATCACATTCAGAAATTGTGTTGAACGAAGCTGCATCACGGGAAGACGAGATTGTAGCAGTTATCGAAAACAAGGCCATAATCCTAAATGATAAGAATGTAATCAAGAAGTTCAAGAAAGCTTTGACCGACCTTGGTTGGGACAAATATTATTTGGCAAAACTAAAAAAGCATTGCATTTATTTGGAGGGCTCAACAGACTTATTAAATCTGAAGGCATTTGCAAAACTTTTGGACCATCCTTCTGCGCAACTCATTGAAGAAGCCAACATAGATTTTGTCGAGAATAATCTTCCCAACGAAGCATTCAACAGATTCAGTTCAATCAAGCTTGTAGAACAGGGAATTAAGGGACTGTGTTTATTTGACAGGCTTGACAGGCAGAAGGATTCACAGGATCCGATTCCGATTGCCGAGTGGAAGAAAAGAGAACTTGAAAATTATTTTTGCAAACCTTCCGTACTTAAGAGATGGGTTGAGAGACAGCCTCAAAATTTGTTTACAAGTAACAATTTGGAGATAATGGAAAAATGCATAACTGATCTTACGGCGCCTCAATATTTGAAAGACGAGAATAGCGAGTGGTGGGACAACGAGAAACTTAGTGAATGGGCCGAGAGTATTTTCAGAGAATACTTTAAGAGGATCAATAAACCGATGACTATGAAAAAGTCGAACTTCCACGAGTTGATAGAGTTGCTTCAGAAAGAAGAAATTGATCCTGAGGTAATAGAAAAGCTTGACCTCATATACGAAATCATAAAACCATAGAGTTAATGGCAAAGAAAATAGACAGCATAAAGCACTCAAAAGAAAAGCGCGTACACATTCCATCCAAGGAAGAAGCGGGTTATGAAGATGCGAATCCAATAGTATCTGACGGGAAAAAAGTCCTTGAGCTGCCAAAGAATCCAATCGTGCACAGAGGGCAGGATCCTGAACTCTTTTGGATGAATAAATACGGAAATGATGACAGGGAAGACCGGTTAAAGGTTGACATAAGAAGTTTGTACAGGCATGAACATATCGCTCCTGAAACTCTGATGAAGAATCTATACAGAGTCGTAGAAGAAAAGAACGACCAATATGACATGTTCAGCATCAATGAACTGTTTGGAAATGCTCTTGAAAAAGATGAAGTAGAAAAAGTAAGCGATTATTATAAGCACCATGACGGCTGGACGAACCGGCTCATACAGGGAGACAGCTTGCTTGTTATGACAAGTTTGCTTGAACGGGAAGGAATGGCTGGGAAAGTGCAAACTATTTATTTCGATCCGCCGTATGGGATAAAGTATGGGAGTAATTGGCAGGTGAAGTTGAATAACAGAGATGTAAAAGATGGAAGCGATGAATCACTTGCAGGTGAGCCGGAAGTAGTTAAGGCATACAGGGACACATGGGAGTTGGGAGTTCATAGCTATCTCAATTTCTTACGTGATAGATTTATTGTTGCTAAGGAACTTCTAAATGAGAGAGGCTCATGTTTTGTGCAAATTAGTGATGAAAACTTACATTTGATTAGAAGTCTGTTAGATGAAGTGTTTGGTAGTGAAAATTTTGTAAGTGTGATAACTCTGAAGAAGGCAGGCACAGCTACTACAAACTTGTTGAGTAATATCTCGGATTACTTAATACTCTATGCCAAAGACATTTCAAAAATTAAGTTTAGACAACTTTACGAAGAAAAAGAGGCAGGAATTGGAGATACGACAGGAGCTAGATATGATCAATTACAGTCACCCGATGGCAGTTTCAATAGACCTCAATCAGTTGAAGAAAAAAAGAATCCTAATCTAATTCCAGATGGTTGGAGGCCATACAAATTAAGCAATCCTTGTTCAATAGGGAACTTAGAACAGCACAGAATCAATCCATTGAATTTTGATGGTATGGACTTCTTTCCTCCTAAAGACAGACACTGGTCGACTACGATACAAGGTATGTGTCGGCTAATTCAAAAAGGCAGAATTGTAAATACCGGAAAGAATCTAGCTTATATAATGTTCTTAGATGATTTCCCTGTAGTCCAAATGAACAACATATGGACAAATGTTCTTATGAGAAATGAAAAAGATTATGTTGTTCAAACCAGCACGAAAGTAGTAGAAAGATGCATATTAATGACATCTGACCCAGGTGATCTTATCCTAGACCCAACTTGCGGTAGCGGCACAACGGCTTTTGTAGCTGAGCAATGGGGAAGAAGATGGATAACAATTGACACAAGCAGAATTGCATTAAACATTGCAAAGCAGAGAATTATGTCAGCAGTCTTTCCCGATTACTATTTGTACAGCGACGTCAATGTAGAATATAGGCAAGACAAGAACGGGAAACTCAAAGCCGAAGTGAAGGAAAGGCCGGAAGAAGAGCAAACTCACGATGTGAGATTGGGATTTGCGTACCAAAAGGTTCCACACATTACTTTGAAGAGTCTTGCAAACGATGAACCCCCGGATACTGAGACTTTATTTGACAAGCCCGTTGAGAACAAGAAAAAACTTCGCGTCAGCGGACCATTCACAGTAGAGACTTTGCAGAATTACGAACCAATTTCTCCGGATGAGCTAAATGATGCAGAGCAGAATGAAGTCACAAGCGGAAAGTTTGAGGAAGTAATTAAAGAGCATCTAAGAACTGCCGGCGTGAAGAACGGCAGAAAAGATGAACAGATAATATTTCCGAGAGTGGAAATGTTAAGTCATTCTTACCTTCACGCAGAAGGTTTTTACAATGACAAGCAGGGAGAGAAAAAGGCATATTTTCATATTGGCCCGAAGTTTGGAACAGTCAGTAAGGTAGCGGTAAACGAAGCGATAAAAGAATGCAGAACAAGAGGAGATGCAAACTGGCTTGTGATACTCGGATTCAGTTTTGAGAGCGACATCGAAGGCAGCACACAGACGACAAACATGGGTCACTTTGAAGTGACAAAGGCAAGGATACACGATGACTTGCTTCAGGACGGATTGAAGAAAAAGCCTTCGAAGATGGCTGCATCGTTTGTGACCATTGGTGAGCCGGATGTAAAACTCAATTGTCTGAACTATGATTCGCAGGATGAAATGATTGCCATGATAAAGAAACATTCTGCAGGCGACGGAAATGTTAATGAGAAGAATTTGGCAAAGAACAGCACTGTCAAAAAGAAAGGTGTCGAATCCAAAGACACGTCTGAACTTCCAAAAGTCCAAGTTGAGATCAAAGGACTCGACATTTACGATCCGATCAACGACACAATGAAGGCAAGAGATCTGCATGACATTGCATATTGGATGGTAGATGATGATTACGACGGAAGCAACTTTGTAGTAAAGCAGGTATTCTTCTGCGGCGGAGACAAGGACGAATTTGACAAATGGAGAAAAGGTTTGGACAATCTTGCTAAAGAAAAGACTCGCAGAAATGTAGAGAAGACATTGAAGATAGAGATAGACGAAGAAGCATTCGACAGATTATACGATCACCTTTCGCACCCTATAGAAGTGAAGAACCCTGAGCAAAAAATAGCAGTGCGGCTGATTTCGCTTTATGGTGAGGAGAGCATGAGAGTGATGAGGGTGGTGGAAGGGAATGCTACTCCTAAATAATTTCAAGTATTCATAAGGATTTTTCAATTTCTAAGCTCTAACAAACAATATTGAAATCATAAGTTATGGCAAAAGAATTAGGTGAAAGAGTACAAGATGTGTTAAAGTCTATTAGTCTTGACAGTTATGAATCAATCAGAGACTTATATGATATAGATATACAATATCCGGAACTTCAGATAATTTATAATGAAATATTGCAGTGTATCACTTTTGGATTTTGTATAGCTGCTATCACTTTGACAAATCACCTGTTGGAACAATTCTTGAAGAAATTACTTACATATCACGATTCTAAGCGTGAGGTGAAAAATACTGGCGAGGATTTTGAGATTGTAAATGAAATCAAAAGAAGTGCAGAGAAATTTAGAGAAAACACTCTTGGCAAAAACATAGAATTGGCATTCAATGCCGGACTAATTACATCTCAGGAGAAAAATATTCTCAACGAAATGAAGGATGACTTTCGAAATGCATATTCACATGCCGACACTGGTAAGCTTTATAAGGATGAGAGTGCTGTGATTGAGGAAATAAGAGACCCCAATATTGTAGTGGAAGGAAGAAGCGGACCCAAGAGTGAAGAACTTTGGATGAACTTACCTTTTTTTGAATTTTTATTCATTCGAAAGCACGCTGAACAGAACTGTATTCCATACATAAGAAAATTGATTACAATAATTCTTTCAAGTACGCAAAGATTGAAGCAAAATGAGGAACCAGAAAAATGATGAACAACTTTTTTGACACCTTCTTGATTTTTATTTGCTAACATTTTAACAATCGACTTCGAGATAGAGAGATCATATGTAACTTCACGCAAGCTAAATACTTGACGGAGTAAAGAAGTACTTAGGCAAAATCATTTTTACTCTCGCTGGAAGGATGATTTCCACTTAATGATTTCTTATGTTGACAGTATCACTAGATAATTCAGTAATCAAATGAGACTTGAAAACTAAACATGAATCATAGAACAGTAATTCACACCGACATACAGAAACTAGTGGCTCTTGAATAAATGGCAATTGCATTTTCAGAAGTTACAAACAAAATGGAGGAAAGATAAATGAAGTATCATTATGTTTACTTCTATGGAAGTACAAAACTTATCACAGGGCTAAATTCTTTGAAAGAAGAATCTGTTCGTAAGCGAAATCAGATAATTGGATTTGACGGGATTGATGTAAACCCCGAATTGATTGAGTTTGGAGAGAAGTGTCTTGAGATGGGAGAAACAGGAACAATGTTCCCGACTAAGAACATAACAATTGTTCCTTTCAGGTATTTGTACAGTGAAGATTTGATAACTACACACTTAGAAGATGTGATTGTTGCAAATGAAAAATTTATTAAAGCAGAAAGCATTGGCTTCCCTTTGATGATGCTCAAATCTGCAACATCTGATGGTTACAATTATTTAGGACAAGGTACAGATTTACCCCTCACTAGAGAGCGTGAAATAGGTTTTAAAAACAACTGGTGCTGTTTCGGTCACTATTACCTTCATCTTTTGAAGAGAGCACTATCCAACAAAGGATATTCTTGTTTTGGAGTTTCAGCAAACAATTTTTTTCACAATTTGAGAAATGAAGAATATTCAAAGGAGGATGGTACAAGACTAATGATTCATGCAGATGCTGGTCTGTGAGATTTCCCAATGGCGTCAGGACGAAAGTCCTGACGCCATGACAA
>CALEVL010000068.1 GCA_937924675.1 uncultured Ignavibacteria bacterium
ACGGAAGTGTGATAACTGCAAATGCATCCGGACTCAATTCAGACAAAGCATACAAATGGAAGGCGAGGGCACAGTATAGTCCGGTCAATAACCCATATCAAAAACTCGGGCCATGGAGATTTTACAACTCACAGTATCCTTTGCCATTCGAAGGATTCAGGCCAAAGAGTGAGCCTGTGATTCCGCTTGAGCCGGCATTTGCATTGAACTTTGACGGAGCGAATGATCATATATCACTTCCCAATAATCTTACATCATCAATTTCTGCAAGCAGTGGGATCACAATTGAGTTTCTGTATAAGGGTTCTGACATTAGATCGGCTTTGAGATTTCAGGATACAAGCGGTTTCATAATTGTTGGACACAATGGAAATCATGTAATATCTACTGACGGAGGTTTGAATAACGGAATTCCGGTAGGCGGTGGTGTGGATGACGGACAATGGCATCATGTTGCAGTTATTTGGGAAAGAAATACTGTTAATGGTTTCAGGAGTTATCTCGACGGATTTCTTGTGGGTCAAAGAAATTCTGCTGACGTAAGTCTTCCTGCTATAACTTCCGGAGGAACACTCGGAGGTTCGACCTCAAGCGGTGAGTTCATGAACGGCTCGCTAGATGAAGTTCGCCTGTGGAACAGGGCAATGACCGAAGAAGAAATTCAGTTCCGCAGTTATTGCACCTTGAATGGAAACATAAACGGATTGCTTGCAAACTATCACTTTGATCAGGGATTTGCAAACAATAATAATGCAGGAGTTACAACTCTGCGTGACACAACATCAAACTCTTACAACGGTACATTGAATAACTTTGCTCTTCAGGGAGCTGCATCTAACTGGATCGCGCCCGGCGGTGCTCCGGGCTTTTACTGCATTGCACATCCAACGTTGCAACTGACTGTAATTCCGCAAGGTCTTCACAACTCATTCGGAAAACTCAATCTGCGAGACACAGTTACTGTTTATCTGCACTCAAGCACTTCGCCATTTGCGAGAGTTGATTCCGCAAGAGCAGTGGTTGACTCGGTAACATTTAGCGGTACATTCACATTTGTAGATGCACTACCGGGAAGCTATTACATTGCCGTAAAGCACAGGAACTCAATTGAAACATGGAGCTCATATGATGAGTTGTTCAACTCCTGGAATCAATCGGTTTATACATTTACATTTGGCACATATTCAGCATACGGAGGAAATCTTGCATACTTGGGTCCGTTTCTTTATGCAATATACAGCGGAGACATAAACCAGGACGGAACAGTAGATGCTACGGATGTCAGCGCGATTGATAACGATGCTTCAAACTTTGTAAGCGGTTATGTAGTAACTGACCTTACTGGAGATAACTTCGTTGACGGAACTGACTTCGCGCTTGCCGATAACAATGCTGCAAATTTTGTATCAGCAATCAGGCCATAAAAAGTGTTTGGGACAATTGGCAACATCGCCTTGTCAATTGTCCCTGCTCTTTGAATTGATCATTGAAAGGAATAGGGGATGGGTTAATTTGCTCTGTCAGAAATAGAAAGATATGCCAATGCTAACGGAGTTGTCTTTTAATCTCACGTTTCCGTAAGATTCATATTCGTTCTCTATTTTTTCTTTCTCAATTTCATAAGCTAATACAGCACTGAACTCAGCAAACAAGCTCATTGACCTGATGAAAAAATATTCCATTCCAACTCCGCTCATAATCCCATAGCTGTATAATTGATCCGGATGTTTGGCGTCATTGTAATCATTCTCTTCGTAATCATACTGTAAACCGCCGATAGCGTATGAACTTATTCCGCTCCCCGGTTTGAAATAATATTGGATAGACAGATTTGTGCCATACCCGGAATACGATGAATTGTTGCCGCTTTCACCTTTGGAGAATTTGAAGTTCGCATAAAGTCCAAGTCTAAGTGCGAGATTATCATTGAAGTGCCTTTTGAGATTCAGATTTGCCCGTATATTTTTGAAGGTATAGAAATCAGATGCAGCAAGTTGCAAAGCAAACTTCCCATAACCTGATCTATTAATTTCCGTGGTATCATTTGCAGTAACGTGAGTGCACGACAGGTCGTTTGCATTTAATGGAAGTGCAGAGAATGCAGATAACAGAATTGTACAGATAAGTTTTATCATAAACTCTCAATTGAGAAAATGACTCGGTCATTTACTAAGACTGATGCAAAATAATCTATGAAGCTGGTTTATTCAATTAAGTAGAAGATGAGAACTGAGATGTGAGCTCTTGAAATCATGTTCAGGAACTCCCTAGTAAACTCATTTTTAAGAAATTCTGATTACAACCAGAAATATTGTAACGAAAGACTGTAGAAGTCAAAGTCGGAACCTCTTCTCACAACAGCGCCTGTATGATATTGAAGTTTTACGGCAATGTTCTTGGAAAGTGCAGTAGAGAAGACTCCTCCAAATCGCCAATTATCCTGCTCGGCATTCGTACTAACATCATTTACTTTTACATCACCTCCGTTCGAATATGCAACATTCACGCCTGCCCACATTGCATTGTTGAAAACATAATTGACCTGCCCCTGAATATTAAACAGAGGATCCGTAGATTGAGTGTTTGTTTTTAAGAACTCGTTGTTTGAAGTAAAAAACCAAACTCCCGTATATAACTCTCCGTAAAAGTTTTCAATTCTGTGTGACAATCCTATTTCCGGCTTAAATCCCCATCTGTTTGTTCCGAGGTTGATTAGTTTTTCCTCATAATATTGCCCGATAGGAACCTGCACAACAAAGCTTGCTCCGAATATAGTGCCATCCTTGTGTTTTAAATAATTCTGAATGTCTAAAGCCGGTGATCCAAAAAGATTAATCCCAAACCTGACTCGCATGTCTGCAAGGCCTGTTCTTGTTGCACTCGTATCTCTTCCTGCAAGTTTAGCTGAGCCTGAGAGAAAAGAGAATGGAAGAGAAACCTGAACCCTTGCAAGCTTTCCAAAAAGAGGAAAAGTTCTCATGTATGCCGATACAATTGTATTCGAATTAACGTCAAGATCTTTGATGGGCGAAGTTGCGTCAGAAATAATGTTCCCGGTTGTGTAATTGTAGTTGAGCACTATGAAGTTTGAACCTGTTGGAAGATTTGAATAAGCTCTTGGCTCAATCTCCTGTGCAAATGATTTTGTTGAAGTGTGGAGAAGTAGAATTAGCAACGAAGCAATGCAAAACATTAAAGCGGAACAATTTCTTATAAGATTCATTTTGATGAATACCTTTGAGTTTTGAATTCTTGTACAACAAATCATTTACCTCAATTTCGGCTTAGACAAATTTCTTCCGATGAGAAAAGCATTCTTAATAAACTGCACTTGTACTTCAGTTGCATCTGCATTCATCGCAGATTGTTGCCCTTCAATTTGAAACTGAAAAATCAGTGTTAGATAATTTTTGTTTTGTGCAACTGCGAGTGCTCCGGTAATGTAACTGTCTCAGTAAGCTTCAAATCGAATTGTGTAAATTAATTCTCTCAATCCATCATTACAATTTAATAAGTAGAAGTTGCAATTTCATTAGCTCAACATCTTCAAGGTCTTTAACGACTCACAAAATGTTTCTGAATTATGATACGGCAAGTCAAAATACTTCCGCCCAGTCATTCTTCATGCTTACAACTTGTATTCCTTCGGCTGCAGCAACATCAAGAGCTTCGTTAAGAGGACTGATTATGAAGTCGCGGTCATAGGCAACTTCTCTTTCTGCATCATCATGATGAAGAAGAAGCGACAGCCTTTTTCCTTTTCCACCGAGAGTATATCGAAGCATTGCAAGGTCACCGTCTGAATTTCCAAATGCCAGAACAGGACGCTTACCAATGTGAAGATGTATGTTCAGAATCTTCTCTTCGCGGTCATCAAAGTTTGCCAATTCCTGAAGTCTGTTAATTGCGGGAACAGTGCCGTCCATTACGATCGTTGTCTTAACACTTGAACCGATGACTCGTTCTGTCGGTATTCCATAAATCTTTTCTGAGATTACTCTCATAAACTCAATTCCGCCTCCTGAGACAATGAATACTCTGAAGTCGTTCTGTCTCAGATATTGGAGCAATTCCAGCTGTGGCTTAAATGCGCAGTCATAATAAGAGAAATTGAATTTCGGATTCCTGGCGGTGTCAAACCAACTCTTCACAGCACTCTCCAGTTCTTCAGGAGTCTTTTCTCCCATTGCCGTGAAGACAAATTCGAGAATCTGCTTCTTTGTGAACGTATGAATTGTCTTGAGATCTTTTTCAAGAAAGGCTTTAAACGGCTGAGTGTCTATCATTTCGGGCTTTAACTGGGCAATCTCTTTGATCCTGTCAAGGATGTAAAAGAATTGAACCTGCAGTGGTTGTTCACACCAGAGCGTGCCGTCATTGTCAAACGTGGCAATACGTTCAGTAGGTAACAGGTAATCCGGACTTGTTTCGTCAGTTACCGCACTGACCAAATCAATGATCCTCGTGCGTGTTGCAGAATCATTCCATAAAGATAAAGTGTTTGTATCCAAAGTTTATAGTTTGTTTTAAGATTGCAAATTATTGGAGAACATGTGAAAATTACTGAATAGAAACTATGTGTTTTGCAGACCGCAAAACATAAACTCTTACAGCCGAATTATGTTAGCTGTAAGAGTTTAATAGTAGTGTTTCTGAAGTGCGCTTTCTTATCAGTGAAGTCCGCTTCCCATGGCATCGGTCATCATAGCATCAGCTTGTTCAATTGTAAAGCTTCCTGCTTTCTGACTCGGTGGAAACTCCTTGAACGTTGCCATAAAGTCACCAACCATTTTCTGTGCCGGACCAAGAATATATATCCTGCGGAACATCCAGTCATAATATGTATTGGAAGTAACATCTGCTCTTTCGTATGGATCGATCCTTAGATTGAACATTTTCGGACAGCGCAGTTTTACAAACGGCTCAGCCCAAACCTGCAATGTTCCTGTAATTCTCTGCTCCATGAAAACTGCTTT
The DNA here is from genome assembly GCA_937924675.1 of uncultured Ignavibacteria bacterium. Taxonomy (GTDB): domain Bacteria; phylum Bacteroidota; class Ignavibacteria; order Tepidaquicellales; family Tepidaquicellaceae; genus JADJAH01. The sequence continues at coordinate 4,977 of CALEVL010000068.1, forward strand.
CCAGTTGTCAAATCTTAAACAGACAATCTCGCCGTCATCGTTGAAGTAAATGAATCCTTCTCTTGGACTTGAATCAGCATCACCTCTCATGTAAGAACTTTGGTCATAGCCGTCAAGATGAACTTTGAATTTCGTTCCTCCAACACTCATTCCTTTTTTCAGTTTTCCCACAACATCAGGATCACCGGCAATTGATAGAATTGTAGGGAACATATCAAGATGGCTCATTATTCCGTTTAGCTGTGTGCCCGGCTCAATGTGTCCCGGCCATCTGAATAGAGCAGGAATCCTGAAAGCTCCTTCCCAGTTGGAATTTTTTTCATTCCTGAAAGGGGTCATTGCACCGTCCGGCCATGTGTTCATGTGTGGTCCGTTATCAGTGCTGTACATTACAAAAGTATCTTCTGCAAGTCCAAGCTCATCAAGAAGATCCAGCATTTCGCCAACATTCTTATCGTGATCGATCATTGTGTCATGATATTCAGATTGCCATCTTCCTGCCTGACCTTTGCTTTTGGGTTTAGTATGTGTCCATGCATGCATGTGTGTTGTATTGAACCAGCAAAAGAACGGCTCATCATCTTTATGTGCTTTCTTTATGAAATCCTTTGCGGCTTTGCAGGTCTCGTCATCAATCGTTTCCATTCTTTTCTTTGTAAGAGGTCCGGTGTCTTCGATTCTTTGCTTGCCCACTTTTCCGAATCTCGGATCAACAGTCTTATCGTCTTTTTCAGTTGCATAACAGTGAAGCACACCTCTTGGTCCGAAATTCTTCTTGAAATCAGGAAACTCTTCTGCTTTCGGATAGTCAACATGTTCGGGTTCTTCCTCAGCATTCAGGTGATAAAGATTTCCGTAAAATTCATCGAAGCCATGAACGGTAGGAAGGAATTCATTTCTGTCACCCAGGTGATTCTTGCCGAATTGACCTGTCTTATACCCAAGTCCTTTTAGCATCTGGGCTATTGTAACATCTCTTGCCTGCAGACCCTGCGGCGCCGCCGGCATTCCTACTTTCGAGAGGCCGGTTCTGTAAGTGCATTGTCCTGTGATGAATGATGACCTTCCCGCTGTGCAGCTTTGCTCGCCGTAATAGTCAGTGCAGATAGCACCTTCATTTGCGATTCGGTCTATGTTGGGAGTCCTGTATCCCATAAGCCCCATACTGTAACAGCTGAGGTTAGTCTGTCCGATATCATCTCCCCAGATAATGAGAATGTTCGGCTTCTTTTTACCTTTTGCTTTTGCCATGTGGATTTATTGATTTGTTGGTTATGAATTATTGTAAAGTGTTCTTAATTTTGTTTCCGGAAATGGAACCGATCTATAGGAATTCAAACAATTTCAAATGTATCAAACAAATGAAGACCAATCCTTGTTGGGGTTGGGTAAAATACAAGTTCTGTGTTTGCATGTCAAACCGATTCGCTGATTTACTTGGAATTAATTAAGAATTTGTGACCTCAGCTATAAGAAGGCTCACAATTTTTCATAGTGCAACCTTCTAATATCAAAATTGCAGTAACAATTATGATATTGTTGGAATATATGGTTGTGACAAAAGTTTCTCACATAATAGAACAAGCCCTGCATTGACATCCAATCAACCGAGTTGAAATGAACAATGTCAGGGCTTGTCGGGAAAGAAATCCTGCTATCCTTCTCTTATCAATCTACTGCTAATGCAGCGGCAGCGAGTTTCTCAAGATCCAGATACTGAGCTTTCTCAACAGTAACCGCCACTCCGCTGATGATGCCACCTTCGAACTCGCCCGGAGTTTTGTATTCCTGACTGACATTGTCACCGCTGTCATATCCTACACAAAGCCCGTCTCCCGAAAGAGTGAATTTGCCTGGTTGTGTTTTCATTTCGCCTTCGGCAACAACTTCATCGTTGACATATAATTTTGTCTTACCTATTGACTCACCATGTTCACCTGCTTTTTCACGAATGAACTCCATTCCTAAAGTATATTTGCCGGGCTTCAGTTCTTTGGAAACGAACTGCTGTTCCGGTTTGATGCCAAGGAAGTTATATACGTAATACAGTTTCTTATCCTTAATGAACATCGCATGACCTCCGAATCTTGAGCCGTGCGCAAAGATAACTCCGGAACATTTCGGGTCTGTTATCTCAATATTGGCAAGGATCTTGTAAGACCTTCCGCGTGTGTTAACAGCAACACCTTCCGGTACCGGTGATGCACCGGGATAATAAATGTATCTTTCCCTAACAGCTTCTTCAGAGGGCCTTTCAGTTCCCAATACCTCTGCTGCAGTTCTGTCATCAAGCGGAAGAACCATATTCTTGTCAGCTTCTTCAAACCATGCTTTGATCATTGCATCCAACTTCTCCGGATGCTCTTTGGAAAGATCCTTTGATTCGGATCTGTCTTCATCAACATTGTAAAGTTCCCAATTGTCTTTCTCAAATTGTCCTCTGCTTGAAAGCGGGGCATGGATTGCTGATGCTTTCCATCCCTTTTCCCAAATACCTCTTGTGCCAAGCATCGCATAGTACTGTCGTTCTTTTTTTGTCTGACCTTCCGGCTTTGCATCAAAGCTGTACTTCATAGAAACACCTGACAACGGATACTGCTCTACGCCTCTGTAAACTTTTGGCATTTCAAGTCCGCACACTTCAAGTATAGTAGGGACAATATCATTTGAGTGATGATACTGATTTCTGATTTCGCCTTTTGCCTTAATTCCCTTCGGCCATGAGATAACCATTGGAGCACACGTGCCGCCGGCAAACTGTGAATAACGCTTGAACATCTGGAACGGAGTCGAGAATGCAACAGCCCATCCTGTCGGATAATGTCCGTATGTGTCAACGCCTCCGAGCACGTCGAAATATTTCATGTTCTCAGAGAGGTCATCCGGATAGTTGTTGAAGAACTTATTCTCGTTGACCGAACCGTTCGGAGTACCTTCACCCGATGCACCGTTATCAGCACAATAGAAAATGAGTGTGTTGTCTGTCTGCCCGGTCTCTTCAAGATAGTCGATCAATCTTCCCATCTGAACATCTGTATATTCCGAGAATCCTGCATAGACTTCAGCCATTCTTGCAAACAGTTTCTTTTCATCAGCATTCAAAGTATCCCATGGTCTGACCATATCAGCGGGTGTACCGACATCTTCCGGCATTGGATTCAGCGGAGTAAGCTGAGTACCTTTGGGCATTATGCCTTTCTCAATCATTCTCTCAAGAACCCATACTCTGTATGCTTCATAACCGTCATCAAATTTTCCTTTGTACTTGTCAACATATTCCTTCGGACTGTGGTGAGGCGCATGATTTGCTCCGGGGCACATCCACATGAACCAGGGCTTTGAAGGATTGCTTGCCTTCTGATCCTTGATCATGCCTATGCCTTTATCTACAAGATCTTTTGATAAGTGATATCCGTCTTCCGGACCATATTCCTGATCCACAAATCTGCTGTCTTCGACAAGATCAGGATACCAGTTATTTGTCTCTCCACCAAGGAAGCCGTAGTATCTGTCGAATCCTTTTGAGAGCGGCCATTCTTTTCTGCTGGCACCGGGTGCAACATCCTGTTCAGGAACATTGTGATTCTTGCCGAGCCAGTAAGTACTCCATCCATTGTCCTGAAGCAACTGGGCTACGGTTGCACATTCTTCGGGAATTCTTCCGTTTCCTCCGGGAAAGCCGATAGCTGCTTCGGTGATAGCGGCGCAACCGTTAAGGTGATGATTTCTGCCTGTTAAAATTGTTGAGCGTGTTGGTGAACAGAGCGCTGTTGTATGCCATTGTGAATATGTGATTCCCCGGTCTGCAAGTTTTTGCAGCGTCGGCATTTCGATCCTGCCTCCAAACGGAGACCAGGCAGCTAATCCTGTATCATCATACATGATTATTAGTACATTAGGAGATCCCTCCGGTGCTCTGGTGGGTGTGTATGGACCCCAGTCAGGCTTGGAATCCCTGACATCCAGCTTTATTACACCTTTGAATTCTTTTCTTGGCATTTTGATTTTGTTTTTGATTGAATCAAATGATCCGGATCTAAAACAACACTAAACGTTCATGCTCCGGATCTGTTTTAGGTATGTCTTTAGTTAGAAGAATCAAAATTAGTTTTAAATTAGAACATAACCGTATCCTGATAATCCTTTAATATTCTGAGATCTCTTGACTTGGGGAATCGTATTGGCTTGCACGAGAAATATACTTACTTGACTTTTATAAGATTGAAAACTCACAAAGGATTTCAAGACTTTTGAGTCTTGATTGCAGGAAAAGATTTTATGATTGTGACATAAGCCGTGCCGGCTTCACATCAGAAAATTTAATTTGAAGTAAAATAATAAGCAATCACAGAAAGAAGAATTCGTACACATGTAATTCAGATTTGATATCAGAATTGATCAGTCCATAGTGTGAGACTGTAGAACAGATTATTCATTTACCTTGCAGTGAAGAAATTGATTGTTAGAATGGAATATCAAAACCAAATTGGCTTGTTGTTAAAAGAGATGAAGTTGTGAGTAGTATTGATGGAAAAGTCGATGAAGTGCTGCTATCTTTTGCTCCTGACAATAAGCCTGCATCCCAGATGACATGTTGATGTGTCAATCGGCTGAGCCATTCTTGCAGCCGGTCTGTATCTTCGGCAATAATTCGGTGCACAAAGATATGAACCTCCCTTCATTACTTTTCTCGGAATAAGAATATCGGGTGTGCGCGGGTCAATGCTTGATTCCGGAACTCCTCCGCGAGGGTTAATATCCGAGCAGCAGCTGTTTACAAATTTGTTGTGCTGTTGATACCAGTCAGTTGTCCATTCCCATACGTTTCCGATGATGTCATAGAGTCCGAATCCGTTTGGAGGAAATGAACCTACAGGTGCCATCAATTCGTATCCGTCTGTAAGAATATTCTCATGCGGAAATTCTCCCTGCCAGGTATTTGCCATTGCCTTTTCCTCAGGATACATCTCATCTCCCCAGGCGTACTCTTTCTCTTCAAGTCCGCCGCGAGAGGCAAATTCCCATTCAGCTTCTGTAGGAATTTCTTTGCCCGCCCACTTTGCATATGCTTCAACATCTTCATAGGCAAGATGCACAACAGGATAGTTGTCTTTTCCTTCGATTGAAGAGTCCGAACCGAACGGATGTTTCCAGTTTGCACCCGGAATATATGTCCACCAGTTGAAATAATCTCTGGTGTCAACTCTGTGATCCGGTTTCCTAAAAACTACAGATGCCGGGACAAGCATTTCCGGAAGAGCCCCCGGGTAATCTTCCGGATTCGGGGGCTTTTCGCAGAAAGTAATATAGTTTGTTTCATCAACAAATTTCCTGAACTCAGCATTGGTAAGTTCAAACTTATCCATCCAGAATCCGTCAACCGTAACTTTGTGAGCAGGTGATTCTTCTTCATAATGATCATTAGAGCCCATCATGAATGAACCTCCGGGAATCCACACCATATTTTCTGATGGTGGAGTTGCGGTTAGATTTTCCTTGCCTGATAAATTGATTTCTGCTGACGACATACTTGTATTGTGAATTTGATTAAGCTTTAATTACATTCTTGGAGCTTTCATTCTCTTTGTTTTTGTACCACCAAACTTGAATGTCAATCCGCCGCCAAGACCAAACTGCAGCATGGATGATTCAGGATTGACGCCTGCACTTATGCCACCGGTTCCAACATAGAAGCCGCTTCCGAAAGCCTGAGCGCCAGATACCAGCTGACCCATTAGTTTGATGCCGACTGATTGTGAAAACCAGATGTTAGTTCCTGCCCTGAATCCGTAAGAAAATACCGTTGATGATGACTCAGCATTAGGTAGCGGATCCTTGTTCTCGAAAATGCCTAATCCAAGCATAATGCTTCCGAAAAGTTCCATAGGTGAATTTGGAATTTGCGTGTATCCGTTACCGGCAAGCATGATGAAGTTTGCTCCAAGTCCGGGAGTATAACCAGTATCATTAAGATTGGCATTGTATGTGTACTTGATCTCCACGTCGGTATCTTCTCTCATATAGAGAAGTTCAATTCCGTAATTTCTCTGAAGCACATACTCTATGCCGCCGCCCCAGAATGCGGTTCCCTTTATGTCTCCGTTGAAGTATGCGCCGTTATCAGTTCTGACTTCGACATTATCGTCAAAGCCGTAACCGCCGTAAAGATTTGCCCTCCATTGTGCATTGGACTCTCCAACTGACAGAGCAAGAACTACAACCACAAAAAAAGCTGTAAGAATGTTTTTCATTGATTCGTTTTTTGATTATTGATTGTTATTTGACTTACATTTTTTACTCTATTGCCTCAACAGGGCGGCAAAGAAAAGCATTAGCGCAAGCAAGAGGAACATCATTGCAAAAAATGATGTGAAAGATTTTGGAATGTCTTTACTAATTTGCTTCAGTCTTTTCATGTCACTCTTATACTGTATTAATCCAAACAACAGTCCGAAAAAGCCCATACCAATGAGTATCATGCCAACCATTCTGGGTGTGAAGAAAGTACGTTCTGTTATAATATTCTCACCTTTGATAATCTCCTGGAAGAACTTATAAAGTGTAAAACCAAATGACGTTAAGGAAATAGATGTTCTGATCCATGCCATGAGGTTTCGGTCATTTGCAAGTGCTGTCCTCTCGTAAGCGAGGTCAGTTCTGTCCTGAGCAAGTTCATCGGATGATTTCTTAACAACTGTATCCGTCATGATTTTTTATTGAAGAGTGAATAAACTCTGTTGAATATGCCTCTAAAAAACAGATAAGGTACAAATGCCAGAAGGAACGCTGTCAAGACAGCTTCAAGCGGATATACGGTCTTGAGAACTATCAACTGAACTATGATGTCAAGAATTAATGCAATAAAAAACAGCTTGGCAATGTCTTTCCAGCCCTCAATAACAAGGTCTCTTCTTTCACCTTTTTGAGAAATCAGACCCCAGAAATAAGGAGCTTGACCCTTCTTTGAATCTCTTACACCTGCTTTGATTGCCAGAATAAGCGACATCAAAGGTTGAAGAACGAATCTTAGCTTCATAGGACCATCAAACTTCAGCCCAAGATTTTCAAAGAAGCGAGAAATGAAATCTTCCATTTAATTTTATTCCTTAATAATTTTAGTTTCTTCTGCTTCCGGCTGCCATGGCCATCTTCCTTCTGATTCGAGAATGAGTGTCCAGCTCAGGAATGTCCTTATTAACACAAGCAATCCAAGAACAAGAACCTCTTCGAGATCAGGTTTCACAATAACGGTTCTGATAATATCTGCAGCAACAAGAAATTCGAGTCCGGTTTGCAGCACTTTAGCAATCATTATCTTGTACTTGCGGTAAACGGAGATGTCCTTCTTGCCAATACTTGCAATGCTGCCAATCAGTGCATAGATGAATACTAAAGCGATGAGAACTACAGCAAGGAATTCAATTCCTGATGCTATGTAATCAACTGTGGTATGAAAAAATTCTTCAAACAATGACGAAATTCATTTGATTTGCGTTTACTAAAATCATGTAATCAGACTATTCGTATAAGAATTATATCTGAACCGAATCTCTAAATCTCAATTCAGCAATATTCCGCCGGATTCCTCGGCTCTTGGATAAACTTTACATAAATTAAGTTAACAATTTTTGAAAAGGCAATAAACTCTTTTTTTTGAACAGAGCTGGAAAAATTTTGCGGTTTGTGAAATGAATTTTTATGTGTTCATCATCAAAGCAGGTTGTAATCACTTTTTTGTGCTGCGTTTTCATGAGCAAAAATTTTTTAACTTGAAAAAAGATTGTGTTTAACAGACTTTCTAAAAAACAAATCAACAATCGAAATGAAAAATTTACTCTTTTCTTTACTGGCAGTGTTAATTTGGTCTAACACAAGCCCTGCAAATCCAAAGATCCATTATGAGCTGCAAACCAGAATTGATCAGTTAACCGATAATTCGCGGCTCAATATTTATGTACTCTTCAATGATCATTTAAGTCTTAATGATTTCTCAGATATATCTTACGATACTCCAAGGCAGGAAAGAAGGAACACCGTTGTTTCCAGACTGAAAAGTTACTCCGATGCTTATCAAAGAAATGTCAGAGAGTATTTGAATATAAAATCAACTGAAGGAGTAATTAGCGGATACGAAATCTTGTGGATGACCAACTCTATTGTCATGTCAGCCACCGCAGATGTAATTTATGATATTGCAGAGTTTGATAATGTAAAGTTGATATGTTTTGATCCTGAGTTTCCATCTGAGATGCTGCATGACAGCAAACAGCCCGCTCCGCCATTCATTGAAGCAATGCCGAATCAAATTTCCGTTGCTCCGGAACCCGGCGTGGTATTAATGAAAGCAGATCAGGTATGGGCTTTGGGAAACAGAGGTACAGGTGTTATAGTGGCAAACGCTGATGACGGATTTTATTGGAAGCATCCTGATCTTGTAAGAAACATGTGGCAGAATCTTGGCGAAGATGCCAACAACAACGGCAAGACAATTGAGATTGTATCCGGAACAGGTTCGACTTTTGATGCAGGAGATATAAACGGAGTTGATGATGACGGTAACGGAAAGATCGATGATCTTATTGGATGGGATTTTACTACTAATAATTACAATGTAACTGCAGCTTCCCATGGCTCTGCAACTATGGGGCATGTTGTAGGTGATGGCACAGGCGGAACGCAAACAGGCGTTGCTCCGGGAGCAAAAGGAATTCCTATGAGAAACGGAAGTGGTGAAGCAGCTCAATATCTTGCATTCCAGTATGCTATGCAAATGGGTGCAGATGTAGTAACGAGTTCACTAAGCTGGAAATGGTATTTCAATCCGAAACCGAATTATTCACAGATGAGACTTGTAACGGACATTGCTCTGGCCGGCGGAATGATCATCACAAATTCTACAAGTAATGACGGCGGAAGCACAACAGCTCCGGTTCCGCTTAACATTTCAACAGCGGGAAATTGTCCACCGCCATGGCTTCATCCAGATCAATTGAAAAGAGGAAACGTGAGCGGTGTTATTGGAGTTGGAAATGTTGTGTGCCAGACAGATATAATTGCAACATCTTCTCCTTCGGGTCCTTTCACCTGGGGCAACTGGAATTTGTGGGGAGCATATACTTATCCGACAGATTCAGCTCATAAAGATTATCCTTACAGTTACTCGGCTCCGGTAGAGGTTCCTGACTCCATGGGACTTCTGAAGCCGGATGTTTCTGCTCCCGGGAACGGTTCAACATCTACTGCAGGATCAGGCACAGGTTATCAGTCATTCAGCGGAACATCATCAGCAACTCCGCATACAGCAGGTTGCGTAGCTTTGATGCTTTCAGTAAATCCGGAAATGCTTCCGCAGGATGTAAGCAAAGTGATAGAGCTTACATCCGTTGAAAAGGGCGCGCCGGGAAAAGATCCGAGATATGGTACGGGAAGAATTGATGCGCTTGCGGCCACGACCTCGCCGAAGTTCACTCTTGAAGGCATTAACGGCGGAAGCAATATGATGATGAATAACACTGTGACTGCAAGTGATACAGCACGTGAGCTTGCGGGAATCAAGATCTCCACGAATGTCAATCCAATGGTCGGATCATTGAGAACTCTAAAATTCGGCATGACTACCAATGCAACTTCCGCACAAATTTTTTCCTTTGATCTTTATTGGGATAAGGACAGAAACAATATTGTAAGTGCCGGCGATATTAGACTGAGATCTCATTCATTTGTAAACGGACCACTGTCATTCGATTCTTTGAAATTCAAATTCCTTGATACTGCCAGAACTCTGTTACTTGCTGCAAGGACAAGCGCATCGGCTTCGGGTCAGAATGTTACACTCGGCATAACTGACACAAATCAGGTACAGGCATATTACACTACAAAACCGTTTGCAACAAACTTTCCGTTTGGAACAGCAACAGGAATTACCGGCAACAGCATAGATGACTTGAGTTATTCACTTGAGCAGAATTTTCCGAATCCATTCAATCCTGTGACAGTAATTAAATACACAGTTCCAAGAGACGGATTAGTTAAAGTTAGAGTCTATGATGCGTTAGGTAAGGAAGTTGCAGTACTTGTGAACAGTATGAAACAAAGAGGGAACTACAGTGTTGAATTTGACGGTAATGATTTCAAAGGAATCTCCAGTGGAATCTATTATTACAAAATGGAGTCAGGAGATTTTTCAGACATAAAGAAAATGGTGCTAATCAAGTAAGGAAAGCTTAAATAGAATGGCAGGAAAAGTTTTTCCGCTCATTCGCAAGCTCAAGCATAATTGCTCGTTCACAATCTCCGGTTTGTGAACGCACTTGCAAAATGAAACTCCGTTTCATGTTACCCAAAGCATATTTGCTCGTTCACAAACTCCGGTTTGTGAACGCACTTGTAAATGAAACTCCGTTTCATGTTACCCAAAGAATAATTGCTCGTTCACAAACTCCGGTTTGTGAACGCACTTGCAAAATGAAACTCCGTTTCATGTTACCCAAAGCATATTTGCTCGTTCACAAACTCCGGTTTGTGAACGCACTTGCAAAATGAAACTCCGTTTCATGTTACT
>CALEVL010000069.1 GCA_937924675.1 uncultured Ignavibacteria bacterium
TCTGTCCACTTTTTTAGAATGTGACTTGACAACTAAGAATAACTCCCTTATCTTTGCAATACGTTAATTAACCCTATTCAAAAATGCCAAAAAAATCAGGAGGATTTAAGATGGCGAAAATGAAAAACTTGTTTTTCATTCTACTTACAGTTGTAGCTCTGACCGGCTCTACATTCTTGGTCGGTTGCGGTGGTGGAGTTGATGAAGAGCAGATTGCTATGTTGAATGACTTGATTGCTGAAGTTGATGCAATGACTGCTCAGCTCAATTCATGCAACGATCAAAAATCTGATCTGCAAAAACAGATCGCAGATTCAGAAGCACAGATTCAAGAGTGGCAAAACATGGCCAAGGCCGCTAACAAAAACTGCCCGTAATCTAACGGCAGAAAATTTTTTAACAAATTCAAAAAATTTTAAAACTTAAGGAGATCAAAAAAATGAAGTTTCATAAATTGTTAGTATTTATGATGGTCTTCTCCTTGGCAGTGTTCGCAAACAACTCATTCGCTCAAGACGATGATGACATGGAAGAACCCGTTGAAATGGACGAGGAAACATGGCAGGCACAAATGGATGAGTATACAGCCAGGAAGACAGACCTTCAAGCACAGATTGATGCATGTAATGCAGAGATCGGCACACTGAAGGACAAGCTTTCAACAACAAAAGAAAGACAAACTAATGCAGGAATGGCTCTTTGGGCACTCGTAGGATCAAAAGAAGCTTATGAGACTTACAAGACCAAATTTGCCGATGCAGAAAAAAGAGTTAACAACTGCAAAGGTCCGGAAGATGCAATGGACATTGAGAAGAACGTTTGGCCGGCTATCACAGACGGCGGTAACAAAGGTTACTTCAAATGTCTTGATGAATTCTGGAGCAGATACAATGCAATGGCCAAAAAGGTTGCAGAATGCAAAGGAAAAGTTAGCGATGCAGGCAACTATACAGTTGTAAAGGGTGATTGCCTTTCAAAGATCGCAGGTATGAGCAAGATCTATGGTAACTCCAAGCTCTGGCCGGCAATCTGGGATGCAAACAAGAGTGGTGTTGTAAGTGCCCCACCGAAAGTTGCAAAGACAATCCCAAATCCGAATCTCATCTATCCGGGTCAGGTTCTGAAGATCCCGGCTCTTACAGATGCTCAGAAGAAGGAAATGGAATCAAAGTCATCAATGTACAAAGGCACCAAGAAGAAAAGAGTATCAAAGACAACTTCAACAGAAACAACAAAGAAAACTGAAATGAAGAAAGTTGATACAACAAAGAAGAAATAACTTTTCTTAGTTGTTAAATTTCTCGAATACAAAGCCCTTATGCTTTCACAAGTATGAGGGCTTTCTTATTTTATTATGGAAGCAATAGAAAAACGAATTAACCTGGAAGGCGTTGACCTTCAGAATTTCTCCGGCGTAAATGATGAACACTTGAATCTTCTCAAGAACAGATTTGATTCAACAATTGTCATGAGGGGCGATATGATCTTTATCAAAGGGGAAGAAGAGGAGGCAAAAGTAATCGAGCGGATTGTAAACGAACTTGCATTCCTGCAGAAAAGACAAGGTTATATTACTTCACGGGATGTTGAACTCGTAATGAATCTGACCGATAACAAGCAGGATGAAAGTGAAAGACTTCGCGAAAAGCTCGGCTTTTCCGCCAATGAGCTGAAAGATGTTATCCTCACAAGAAAGAATGATTTCATTAAGCCAAGGTCCGCAAATCAGACCGAGTATCACAGACTTGTCAAAGAAAACGATATAGTCTTTGCAATCGGACCTGCGGGTACAGGCAAGACTTACCTCGCCGTTGCATTTGCTGTGGCGGCACTCCGTAACAAAGAAATCAGCAAAATTGTACTTGCAAGGCCTGCCGTTGAAGCAGGTGAAAGTCTCGGATTCCTGCCGGGTGACCTTGCAGAAAAGGTTGATCCATATCTCAGGCCGCTCTATGATGCTCTTGAAGATATGGTTACTGTCGAAAAGCTGGATTCGTACATGAAGAAGAATGTCATTGAGGTAATACCTCTGGCTTTCATGAGGGGAAGAACTCTTAATAATGCATTTGTAATTTTAGATGAAGCACAAAACTCGACTTCATTGCAGATGAAGATGTTTCTCACGCGACTTGGCCCGAGTTCAAAAGCAATTATAACAGGAGATGTCACTCAGATCGATCTTCCGAAAAAGGAAATGTCGGGATTGATTCAGGTTCAGGAAATTCTTACCGGTGTTGAAGGAATTTCATTCCTTTATTTTGACAGATCGGATGTTGTAAGGCATAAACTTGTCAAAGATATAATTCATGCTTACGAGAAATTTCAATCCTGATTCAGGATTTTCTCACAAGTCTTGCAGCAAAAGCTCCGTCAGTTTTATGTATATGAGGCAGTAATTCCATACAACCTCTTTCATTGACAGCTTCTTTAGGTATGTATGCTGAAGCATCTTCAACAGAAAACTCCGGATGATCTTTCAGGAACAGATCGATGACCCCCTGATTTTCTTCAAGTTCAATTGTACAAGTGCTGTAAACAATTACTCCATTTGGTTTCAGATATTTCAATGAGTCTTCGAGAATGCTTAGCTGAAGTTTCTGAAGTTTGTAAATGTCTTCGAGAACACGCTTCCACTTAATGTCAGGTTTTTTAGACAGCACTCCATGGCCGGAACATGGTGCATCGATCAGGATCTTATCTGCTTTTCCAAGAAGGATTTCTTTGAGTTCCGGAGTTCTTGGTTCTGAAACATCGTCATGAATGGTTTTTATGTTTCTAATACCAAGCCGTTGGATATTTCTGTTCATCAGCTCCAAACGTGAAAGATATTTTTCAACAGCTATTATCCTGCCTTCATTTCCCATTAACTCTGACATGTGAGATGCCTTGCCACCGGGCGCTGCGCAGAGGTCAAGTATTAATTCATCTTTCTTCGGATCAACGATCATTGATACAAGTCCGGCACTCTCATCCTGAATGGAAAAGAAACCTTTAACGAAAAACTCATCCGTATATAATTTTGACATGGTCTTTGTCAGGAAAAAGCCGTCATTAAAAATACTCTTCTTGAAGTAGATCTTCTTTTCTGTCAGGTAGTTCTCAAATTCAGCCGGTGTGATCTTGTGCTTGTTGACTCTAAGTGACATTACCGGACGTCTGTTGTTCTCTTCACAAAGTTTTACGGCTTCATCAAATCCAAATCTGTTTATCCATCTCTTTACCATCCAATTCGGATGCGACTGGACTATTCCAAGGTAATTGACTTCATCAATCTCCCTTGTTGGCCAAACCAGATTATCCAAAGTCCTTATAATTGTTCTGAGAAGACCATTCACCACACCTGCGTGTTTGTCTCCGTGAATTCTTTTGATGAACTCAACAGCTTCGTTAACTGCAGCGGAATATGGTATCTTGTTCAGGAAGAGTATCTGGTATAGTGCAACTCTCATTGCATTTCTAACTTCAGGAAGGCATTTCTCATAGTTTCCTCTGTAGAAACCGTTAAGAAACCAGTCAAGGCGTCTCATCCAGCGAATCACACCGTGGGAAATTTCATTCAATAGGGCCTTGTCAAAGTCATTCAGGCGATCATTCCTGATCTCTGCATCAATAAGCTTTTCCAGGTAAGAGTCTGTTCTTTCACATCTGCAGATAATCTTAACGGAGCAGGAGCGCGCATCGGAGTAAAGAGGCTTTTCTTCGTACTCGTATTTTCCTGAGGTTCCGTATTGTGTCAGAGCAGGTGCTGATGATTCTGATTTCATATTTTCCATAGGCATCAAAATAGTTAACAATGTACTTAGTTGAAATGTAATTTAAGTCACGGGTCAAGAACTTTCAACCACATCTGTCCAAAACGTTTTAAATTTTTGGAGTAAAGGGTTTAACAAAATTCGATGCCAAAAGTTATTCCGCTTTCTTTT
>CALEVL010000070.1 GCA_937924675.1 uncultured Ignavibacteria bacterium
TCAACTGTATCCTCTTCCGCTCCATATCTATCGAGATAATTTTCACCATAACTTTTTGATCAAGCTTCAGAACTTCCGCCGGGTCTCTCACAAATCTGTTGCTGCTGATCTGCGAGATGTGAAGCAAGCCGTTTTCTTTTATGCCGATGTTTACGAATGCGCCGAACTTTGTGAGGTTGGTGATGATGCCAGGCAATCGCACGCCCTCTTTAAGATCGTTAATGTCATTTACAGATTCGGAAAATGAAAACACTTCGGCCTTTCCGCGCGGATCAAGTCCGGGCTTCTTAAGCTCGGTCATTATATCTTCGAGAGTCGGTAGTCCTACTTTGTCGTTCACATATTTCTGTATGTCAATCTGCTTTCTTGCTTCATCAGAAGCGATCAACTCAATTACGGGTTTGGCAAGATCCTTCGCCATCTTGTCAACAATTGCATAACTCTCGGGATGAACCGCGCTGTTGTCCAACGGATTCTTTGCGCCGGGTATCCGCAAAAAACCGGCCGACTGTTCGAACACTTTTGCTCCGAGGCCGGTAACTTTCATCAGTTCCTTCCTCGACTTGAACGGACCATTGTCCTGTCTGTACTTTGTAATGGCTCCTGCTATTTTTGGACCGATGCCGGAAACATATCTCAACAAGTGCCTGCTTGATGTGTTGAGATTCACGCCAACCTGATTCACTGCAAAACTTACAACCTGATCAAGACTCTCCTTCAGCAACTCCTGATCTACATCATGCTGATACTGCCCGACACCAATCGACTTAGGTTCGATCTTCACAAGCTCTGCAAGCGGATCCATCAGCCGCCTGCCTATGGAGATCGCTCCGCGCACGGTCAGATCAAGTTCCGGAAATTCCTCGCGCGCTGCCTCGGATGCTGAATAGATCGAAGCGCCGGATTCGTTTACCATGTAAACTTCAATTTTTGAATCTTTTCCAATCACAGATTTTATGAAACTCTCCGTCTCTCTTCCGGCTGTCCCGTTGCCAATTGCAATTGCCTGTATCTTGTGTTGAGAGATAAGCTTGCTGATGATCTCTGCCGCTTCGCTTACTTTATTCTGCGGCGGATGAGGATAAATAGTCGTATTGTGTTTGAGCGTTCCATGCTCATCAAGGCAAACAACTTTACAGCCGGTCCTGAATCCCGGATCGATCGCGAGAGTCGGCTTTGGTCCCAATGGCGAAGCAAGCAGCAACTGACGGAGGTTCTCTGTAAAAACGAATATTGCTTCTTTGTCGGCTTTGACTTTAGAGCTGTTCCTGAATTCATTCTCAAGTGAAGGAGAAAGCAGTCTCTTGAATGAATCTGTTATGGCAACAGAAACCTGAATTGCAGTATCACTTGATGTGCTTCCTTTTATGAAAATTTTCTTTAGCCGCGATACGGCAGCATCTTCATCAACATCAACCGACACACGAAGAATACCTTCATTCTCTCCGCGCAGTATGGCAAGGAGTCTGTGGCCGGGACATTTTTTCAACTCCCCTGAATAGTCAAAGTAATCCAGATACTTCTGACCTTCTTCAATCTTCTTTGTTAAAACTTTTGAGTAGAGAATTGCAGAATTTCTGAAAAGCTCTCTCATAGAATTTCTTGCAGAACCGTCTTCGCTTATCCATTCGGCAATGATATCCCTTGCACCGGCAAGTGCATCCTCAATGTTTTCAACATCATCTGTCAGGTACTTCTTTGCTTCTTCATTCAGGTTGATGTTTTGTTGAAGCATGATCAATGTTGCAAGCGGTTCAAGTCCTTTGTCTCTTGCCGCCGAAGCTCTCGTCTTGCGCTTTGGTTTGTACGGCAGATAGATGTCTTCAAGCTCATGGATATCCCAGCAGTTGCTGATCCTGCCGGCAAGTTCATCGGTGAGCTTGTCCTGATCGGCAATGCTTTTGAGGATGTAATCGCGACGCCTCACAAGCTCGTTGAGCCGCTTCAGCTCTGAGTCAATTCCGGCAACCTGCATTTCATCAAGACTTCCCGTTGCTTCTTTTCTGTATCTTGAAATGAACGGGATCGTTGCGCCCTCGTTCAGCAGGTCTACGGTTGCTGAGACTTGCTTGGTACCTATTGAAAGAGATTTTCCGATCAGCTCAATTATTTCTTCTGTCATCAAAGTAGATTGATTTTGTGTTCAGTGACTTGTCCGCAGGTCTTACGGTTCCGCCAACAACAAGCGCGGCGGAAATTATCAGAAGATTCTTTATGATATACTGACCTTCAATTGTCGGCGCGTAAAGATAACGTCCCGGCTGAAACGTAATTTCAGGCAGAATTATCAGCGGTAGAAATGTTCCGGCCATCTGCATTGCCAGCAAGGCGATTGCAATTCGCTTGGTCTTGTGAAAGAGAAATGACACGCCGATTATCACTTCCCACCATCCGATGATCTTCAGCCAGGTTTCGGGAGAGAAGAAAGGCATCCATTTGACGGTTGCCAATACAAGATCAGCCGCGGGCGAAAGTCCGGCAACCTTCAAAGCACCGAACCAGATGAAGATCACAGCAAGCGAGATCTGAAGCGCGCGAACTCCGTACTTCTTCATGTATGAAGTAATTCTGCCGTCAAGAGAATCTATATTTAAACTCATATAAGTATGTAAAATAAATTAGAATGCAAAACTGCCTAATGCAATTGTAAGAATCATGTTAGAAAAATATCTCTTGTTCTTTGTATTGCACCTCGTTTGC
>CALEVL010000071.1 GCA_937924675.1 uncultured Ignavibacteria bacterium
TACTTAGAATCTTCATTTGAAGATTTAAAGTTCTTATTCGTGTATTCGTGGCAAATCAGAAAGTTCACAGTACAATTCTCTTGTACTCCAGTTTTGCTTTGTTGAAGTTTACCAACAGAGCAAGTTTATTGTTGGAGACTTTGAGATAGTTGATCGTTCTGGCTATGTGTTCATCAGATATTCCGGAGACTGCTTTCACTTCAAGAATTATCTTATCCAATACCACAAAGTCAGCGTAGAATTTATGCGGAAGGATTATATCCTTATATCGTACTTGATATTCCTGTTCCCGCTTGTAAACTGTGTCTTTCCTTTTGAATTCGTATTCAAGTGCATCTTTATAAACAATTTCCAAAAAACCACCGCCAAGTTCGTTATGCACTTCCATGCAAATGCCTATGATCTGATAGGCTTCTTCCTTGAAGATCAATTCGTGTGTCATATTCACATTTTGTTTTCATTCGTGTGATCGTGGCATAAATAACATCACCCATCTCAATATTTATTTTTCTTTGAAACATTTCAATCTCATAATCAAAGATTTACAGATTCCCGTTTACTTCTGGTGTTCCTTTCTCGAATTGATGATCTTTGAGAATGACCGCAACTTAAGCTCATCAACTGTAATTCCTGCATTCAATATCTCATCCTCGCGGATCGCTCCGCAATTGTAACCGCGAATGAAAAAATTCAGCAACCCTTGTCCTGATGCAGCATCGTCAAATGTGTTGGCATGCAAGGTTGATCTTGCCGCCTGAGCAAGAAAATTCTTCAGCCTGCCAGAAGAGTCTTCAAGATTCTCCAGGAAGAAATGGTAAGTTGCCGCATATCTTGGTATCAGTTGCGCCGGATGAAGATCCCAACCCTGGTAGAATCCGTTTTCAAGCGAGTGAATGATATTGTCAAAGTGTAATTTCCATGCAAGGTGAACAGTCTGTTTGTTTTCCATGAGTTGTTCATCAGTGAGTTGAACACCTTTGTGCGGACCGATCGGCATAATGTTAGTTGCACCGTCCGAGAGTCTGATACCGGTTCCTTCAAGCGAGATCTTCATCACGTTCCGGGCAAAGTCACAAGACTGATGCTGCAAAGTCTGATGCCTGGCAATTATTCCAAGCTCGGCAGTATAATCAAATGCTCCAAAGTGCACTGCCTTAATTCGGCCTAGTCCGGCTTTGGCTATCAACGGCAAAGCGAAGCTCCCGTCTTGATTTATCAGTGACTTCGGCGTTTCAACCATAATTTCTATATCCAGACTGTCGTCTCTTAAACCAAGTTCTCTTTCAATTTTAGATAGCTCAAGTGTAAGTTCGGTGATTTCTTCTTTAGACGTTACCTTTGGAAAAGTAACCAGAAAATTCTTCGGCAATTCACCTGATGTAAGACTCAGAAGTTCCTGCAAATAAAACAGAAGAGTCTTCATTGATCTTGTCTTGAATTCATCAGAGAATGGTTTGACCCTGATTCCGAAATACTCAGGCAGGTGATAGTTCTTAAAGGCAATGGCAGTTTCTCTCGCACCTTGAATTACAGTTTCATTCTCTTCGGCATCAGTTCTGGTTCCAAACCCGTCCTCAAAATCAATTCTGTAATCTTCTACGGGTTCTTTGCTTAACTTCTCCGAAATTCGCTCATGCAGGACCATTGATCTATCGTTCTGTTCCAGTCCGAATGCTCTGCACATCTCTTCGGGATTGGCGGCAAGATCTTCAAAAGCTCTTCGGGCAATGTCACCTATCTTGGTGATTGTTCCCGATTTGAACAACTGGGCACCTCCATATACAACATGCACCGGCTGACGTTTTATTAATTCATTCATTCTCATCCTCTCATGTAAATCATTATTGCAGAAATATCCGACGGTCTCACTCCGGCAATACGCATTGCCTGCCCGACAGAATTTGGCCTTATGCGTGAAAGCTTTTCAAGAGCTTCCGTAGAAAGTGATTTTATTTTGTCATACTTGAAGTCTGCAGGTATTCTTATCTCCTCATTTCTGACAAACGATGAAATCTGTTCCTCCTGTCTGTCAATGTATCCTTTATACTTGATCTCTATTTCAATCTGATTCATGGCTTCGGAGTCTTCGAGAATTCTTCTAACGAGCGTATTCTCATTGAAGCACTCATTGCTAAGCAATTGTTTTAAGCTGACTTCGTTTCGTTTTATTATGTTTGAGATGAATTCGTTCTGAGATAATTTTGAGGAGCCGGTTCTTTCAAGATATTCATTTATTGAAGATGGACTTACAGTCTTCAAATTGAACTCATTTATGCATTCACTAATGAGTTCTTCTTTCTCCTTCAA
This sequence comes from uncultured Ignavibacteria bacterium, assembly GCA_937924675.1. GTDB lineage: Bacteria > Bacteroidota > Ignavibacteria > Tepidaquicellales > Tepidaquicellaceae > JADJAH01. The sequence goes on from CALEVL010000071.1 coordinate 2,308, forward strand.
TCCGGAGAATAAATCATTGTCAATTAATCCAAATTGATTTCCGTATTTCATTAGTCTCAGATCCGCGTTGTCCTGTCTCAGAACAAGGCGATACTCAGCTGAACTCGTAAACATTCTGTATGGCTCAGCCGGGCACTTGTTAATGAGATCATCTATCAAGACTCCAATATATGCTTCACTGCGTTTCAGAATGAACGGCTCTTCTCCTCTAATTTTCAGTGCAGCATTAATTCCGGCCATCAATCCCTGAGCTGCAGCTTCTTCATATCCCGAAGTACCGTTAATTTGTCCCGCGGTGTACAAACCGGAAACAATCTTAGTCTCCAGTGTCAAATGTATTTGATGAGTTGGAAAGAAGTCATACTCTACTGCGTAACCTTGCTTTACTAATCTTGTTTTTTCAAGACCTTGAACAGTATTAATTGCCTTCTGCTGAACATCAACAGGCAAACTTGTAGAGAATCCATTCATATAGATTGTATTTCCGTCAAGGGTTTCCGGCTCAAGAAAGATCTGATGACGCGGCTTATCGGAAAAACGTGAGATCTTATCCTCAATAGACGGACAATATCTCGGTCCAACCCCTTTAATCCTTCCGGTAAACATAGGTGAATCCTCAAAACCGGTTCTAAGGATGTCGTGCGTCTCTTCGTTCGTGTGAGTAAGGAAGCAATCAACTTGTGCCTGACTTGGAAAGGAGGAGTGTTTCCGGTGAGAGAACTGGGCGGGAACATCATCTCCCGGTTGAACTTCAGTTTTCCCAAAATCAATTGTATGTTTATCGAGTCTTGGTGGTGTACCTGTCTTTAGTCTTCCGGTTTCGAAACCCAATTCCATCATACATTCAGAAAGTCCAGTCGCAGATTTTTCACCAATCCTTCCACCGGTCACAGCATTCTTACCCGTATGCATTATCGCATTGAGGAAGGTTCCCGATGTAATTATAACTGATTTACAACTTAACTCTCTTCCAAGTTCTGTCAATACTCCCTTTACATAATATTTGTACTCCCCCCGCACCTTTGATTCCTCGATCAACAACTCCTTCACCATATCCTGAACAATCTCAAGATTTTGAATCCCTGAAACCAGTCTTGATGCTTCTAATGAGTAAAGATCCTTATCCGATTGACATCTGGGGGACCACACTGCCGGACCCTTCGATGTGTTGAGCATTTTGAATTGTATTCCTGTTTTATCTGCAAGAATTCCCATAACTCCACCAAGAGCATCAATTTCTCTTACGAGGTGTCCTTTGGCTGTACCACCGATTGCAGGATTGCAGCTCATTCGTCCAATAGCGTTGATATCCATGGATACTAACGCAACAGAACATCCCATTCTTGAAGCCGAAAGAGATGCCTCAATGCCTGCATGTCCTGCTCCAAT
>CALEVL010000072.1 GCA_937924675.1 uncultured Ignavibacteria bacterium
TAAGATGATGAAGCTGAGGCAATGATATATTTTCCGGGAAGTTTTTTGAGACTTTCGAGTTCTTTTTCTTCAGGTACATTGTGTGAAATGATAAGATTAAGCTTGTCATCCTCATTGACATTCTTTGCAAGTTTTCGGGAGATTATCAAATTCTGACCCGTAAGTGATGCTCCCGATTTGTCCTTCGCAGTAAGAACGCAAGTATCCGTGAATCCCGAATTATCTATAAGTGACTTCCACTGTTCTCCGGAAAGAAGCGGATGATCTTTCCTGAGTGAATGATCCTCAAATCTCCACCATCCGTCTGTCATACCGAATGTCAGATCAATCCACGGTCTTTTCTCAGTGGCTTCATTCAGTATCAGCGTGCCGTCTTTTCTAAGCAGCTTGTTGATATTTCTAAGCGAAGTTTCAAGATCTTTAGTTGCATGTATAACATTCGAAGCGATGATCACATCAAAGCTGCCGGAAGTGAATCCCTGTAATTCAGGGTCACGCTCTATGTCAAGAGTCTTATACTCAATAAACTCCTTGCTGCTCAAGAGTTGCTTTGCACCTTCAAAGAATGCAGGAGAAATATCAGTGAAGGTATATTCTGCTTTAGATGCTTTAAGATCTTTAGTTGCTCCGATAGTTGTGCTTCCTGTACCGGCTCCAATCTCAAGTATACGGAGCTTCCTGCCTTTCCTTGCAAAATGCTGAATGTTTGAGAGAATTCTTGAAATACCGGCATTCATCAATGCAAAAGCAGGAGATTCTCTATAAATATTTTCGGCAGAGGAGAAGTCACCGTTTGGAAAAAGCACACTCAAAGGATCTTCTTCTCCGGTAAGCACTTCAAGTAATCTTGTTCCGCATTGAATTGCAAATGCTGATTCGGCACTAGCTGATTTATGTGATGACTTAAAATCTTTAACAACATCTTGCGAAAGGAGCAGTTCAGCGTCTTCAGTAAACTCATATCCTGTACTTGTACTATTAAGAATTCCTCCTTCTTCGAGTATCTTACATAATCGTGCAAACAATGTTCGCTGAGTGTCGGTCACTTTCATTGTTTCTGCAAGTTCATCAACAATGAACGATCTTCCTTTAGTAAGTCCAACATTTGCACGATGAAAGGCAAGCAGAATAAAATAAGCAACAACATCATCAAGAGCCCTGACTGACTTGTGATACTTTACCAGTTGCTTTTCATCAATCACAGGATCGAGAATCTGCTCGTGCTTTAACAAGTATTTTGTGAGTTTGCCTGAATTGTAAGAAACAGTCTTCATGCTTTCTTCCGGAGCCGGTTTCCATGTGATGCCATAAAATATATTCTCACCCTGTGTTGATTCGCCAAGCAATTCTTCACGTGTGACTTCAACTAGCCGGAGCTTCTTTATTTCTGCGCATAGATCATTTTCTACATCAAATATCTGAATATCAAATCTCTCTTCACCTTGTTTGTGTTTCTTACCGGATCTTATTGTAAGAACTTTGAACTGTCCGGTTGTAATTGGTTTATGCAGTATTACAGACTCTGCAGATGCAGGCACATAGACTGCCTTCCTAATAATGTAAAGTTCTGCCAGTGCAGTTTGGAAGGACATGTCAAGCAATGCAGGATGAATCGAAAACTGATCATGCTTGGAAGAGGATGGAAGCTCTGCTGATGCAAGAACATTTCCGTCTTTGATCTTCAAATCAGTAATACATCTGAACAAGTCAAGATAATCAATGCCTTCCTTCCTGGCATCATCGTAAAACTTTTCCACAGAGATTGATTTCACGGATTGATCGAAAGAGCTATCATCAAATGTCTTGGTTGGTTTTGACTTTGAATTTGCTTTAGCACTTGCAGATGCCTGAAGAATCCATTTGTTGCTTTCCTTGTTCAGTGAAAAAATCTCAATGTCACATTTAGATTTATCATTGAGAGATACAACTGTCTGAACCTGCGAAAATGTTTTATTGTCTAAGAAAAGCGGCGCGTGAAACTTAATATTCTCCAGTTTGATGTTGGCATCTCCCAAAACTTCCCTTGCTGATGACAAAGATATCTCTGCATATCCTGCTCCCGGAAATACTGTTCTTTCAAAGACTATATGCCCGGATAGAAAATTCGGTTCATCTGCTTTGAATCTTGAATTAAAAACAAAATGCTTGTCTGAAGCAGAGTTGACTTTATTGCCAAGCAGTGTCTTGCCTGTAGAAATGCCGGACGAAAGAGAAGCGTCACTCTGAGAAGTTTCATCTGCAATCCAGTAACGCTGTCTTTGAAAAGGATAATGTGGCAATGAGATCTTCTTACCTGAAAATTCATTGTGGAAGCCAAGCCAGTCAACATTTGCTCCGCTTACAAATAGTCTTGCAAGTCCGTCGCTAAGCGTCTGCCATGAGGTAAAATTCTTCTTGAAGCTTGGTATCCAAACAAGTTCCTCTGATTGTATAGTCTCCTGAGCCATGCTGAGTGAAGTCGGCTTTGGTCCAAGATCAATGAATAGATTGCTGCCGCTCTCAACGCAAGTCAGAATACTCTTTGAAAATTCAACCGGTGACATTATATGATCACACCAGTAATCTGCATTTGCAATCTTATCACTTGTTATCTCTGCTGTTATGTTTGATACAACAGGGATCTCAGCCGGATTGTAATGAACGCTTCTGCAAACTTTTCTGAATTCATCTAACATAGGCTGCATCATCGGTGAATGAGATGCAATCGAAACATTGATCTTCTTATACTCAATGCCACTTTTATCCAGCTCGGCTATGATCTTATTTGCCGCTTCCTTATCTCCGGAAATAACTGTCTTCACAGGACTGTTCATTGATGCTATGGAAATGCGGTCTTCAAATCCCTTAAGCATTTTCCGTGTAGTATTCTCATCAGTAAATACCGTGTACATTTCTCCGTCTCCGGTCATTTCCTCCATGAGCCGTCCTCGCTCTGCAACAAGTTTGAGTCCGTCTTCAAGACTGAATACTCCTGCAAGACATGCCGCTACATATTCACCTGCACTGTGTCCCATCATCACCTTCGGTACAATTCCCCATGACATCCACAATTTGCCAAGTGCATATTCAATTGCAAATAATGCGGGCTGTGTATACCTGGTTTGATCGAGAGCTTTCACAGAATCTTCAGAATCACTGAACAGAACCTGAAGAAGTTCTATAGGAAGATATTGTTTGAGTATTTCATTACACTTGTTGATATCATTTCGGAAAGAGGGAATTGTATCATACAGCTCTTTACCCATTCCGGTATATTGTGCGCCCTGTCCCGGGAAAAGAAATACAATGTTGCTGCTTTTGCCGGGCTTCACTACTCCTGCATGGAGATTCATCATTGCATCCGGTTCTGAATGCTGCCTCAATGCTCGAAGCAGATCATCTCTTGTTTCAAAAGATACTGCAAGCCTGTGGCTCATTGCTTCTCTGCCAGTGTTAGAGGAATAAGAAATGTCTTCCAGATCAATTGCTGGATCTGATTCAATGAACTTAAGGTATGAAACTGTGAGATCGTTCAGAGCTTTGTCATTCCTGGCGCTTATTGAAAGCACATCACATGGTTTTCGGTTCTTCTTGTCATCAATAGTTTTGACAGGTGGAGGGGAAATTATTATGTGAGCGTTAGTACCTCCAAATCCAAATGAACTTATTCCCGCATATTTGATATTTCCTTCAACAGAAAAATTCTTTGTTGCAATTTCAACCGGCAAGCCGTTCAGAAGAATTTCCGGATTCAAAGAATCATAATTAATCTGTGCAGGCATTGTACCTTTGTGAAAAGCAAGCGAAGTCTTTATTACACCGGCTATACCAGCGGCGGCTTCAAGATGTCCTATGTTAGTTTTGACCGAACCTATTCTGAGAGTATTACTTTTCCTTGATTTCACTTCAAGTGCAGAAGTAATTGAATTAACTTCTATCGGATCTCCAAGTGGTGTGCCTGTGCCATGTGCTTCAACATAGCCAATTTCATCAGCACTGATTCCGGCATTGTTCAATGCCTGTCTGATCACGTCAATCTGAGAAGGACCGTTTGGTGCAGTGAGTCCGTTGCTCTTTCCATCCTGATTGATAGCGCTTCCGTTTATTACTGAGTAGATCCTGTCACCATCATTTAATGCTTCGCTCAATAACTTAAGTACTACAACTCCGCATCCTTCGCTTCTAACGTAACCGTCAGCCTTTGAATCGAATGTCTTGCAATGTCCGTCAGGTGCAAGCATATCAGCTTCGGTGAATACCACATTCCAGTCAGGACTAAGCAACAGGTTCACTCCTCCTGCAAGTGCAATTGAAGATTCTCCCGACCGAAGACTTTGACATGCAGTATGTAATGCAACAAGAGATGAAGAACATGCAGTATCAATTGCTATGCTCGGTCCACGAAGATCCAGCAAGTATGAGATCCTGTTTGCGACAATGCTGAGCGATGTGCCTGTGCCTGTATAGACATCAAAGAACTCTTTTTTGCCGGAAGTAAATCTTGAATAATCATAAGAGCAAACTCCCATAAATACTCCTGCATTTGTTCCGGCAAGTGATTGCGGGTTAATGCATGCATCTTCAAGCGCTTCCCAGGCAACCTCAAGAGTCAATCTTTGCTGAGGATCTATCTGCAATGCTTCCCTTGGAGAGATGCCGTAAAAAACAGGATCAAAATTCTCAACATTATCCAGGAATCCGCCGAGACGAATTGTACTATCCTGCATCTGCAACTGTGGCCATCTGCCTTCCGGGATCTCCCTTATAGCATCACCTCCGTTTAAAAGGAAATCAAAGAATCCATCGGTGTCATTATTGTCACCGGGAAATCTGAGACCGATTCCTACTATTGCAATGGGTTCGTTAACATCTGATACCTTCTTGCCAATAAACTTTCCGGCAGACTCCTTCTTCCCGGAAAGAAATTCAGACAATGAATTCACTGACGGATAATCATAAACGAGCGTAGCAGGAAGTTCTTTGTGAAGGAGTTCTTCTAGCTCTCCGGAGAGCTGAACTGCTTTAAGTGAATCAATGCCGTAAGATGCGAATGACTCAGCAGGATCGATCGAGTCTTTGCTGATCTGCATTAGACCTGATAGACGTGTGATAAGGAATTGCCTAATGTTCTCAATTGTAGCTTCAAACTTCTTTGATGCAGCTTTCTCCGTTGGACGGAAATCTGTCGGAGTTCCTTGCTTCCATTCTGAAAGCTTTGCAAGGTTGCCGTTGATGAATCCGTCTTTGCATGCTCTTCTCTGAATTTTACCGCTTGAGGTTTTTGGAATAGTTTGAGCTTTTATCAGTGTGATGGAATGTATCTGAAGATCGTGTTCCTTGGAGACGGCAGTTCTGATCGCTTTGAAAATGTCATCCGCATCAAAATCATTCTCGAAATTCTTCTGAACTTCCTGAACAATTCCAATGTGTTCTTCACCATCTTCATCAACAGGGAATGCAGCAACACAACCCAAACGCAGAACGGGATGACTTGCCTCTACCGTATATTCAATATCCTGCGGATAATGATTCTGACCACGAATAATGATGAGATCTTTGTGACGGCCGGTTATGTATAACTGATTATCCTTTATGAATCCAAGATCACCTGTTCTAAGGAAAGGACCCTCACCCGTATCTGCAATGTGAGCATGGAAAGTTTCCTCTGTTGCATCTTCGCGAAGCCAGTAACCCATGGCTATTGATTTTCCCTTTGCCCAAACTTCACCAACGAAACCTTCTTTGCATTCGATCTTTGAATCAGGATTAACTATAGCAATGCGTGTGTCTTCAATTGAATGACTGTGCCCGACATGAATTTTTGATTTTGTATCGTTTTCATTCGCTGATATCGCAGTGTTGTATTTTTCAAGCTGCTCATCGTCAAATCTCTCCATCCGGGCATAGTCATCTTTCATTACAGTTGACAGGATTAGTGTCCCTTCTGCCAATCCATATCCCGGCTTGAAGAAACTAAATTCAAATCCGCATTCGGAAAAATATTCATGAAACCTTATCAGAGTTTCTGCACGAACCGGTTCTGCAGCATTCATAGCTGCGGTCCATGAGCTCAGATCAAGTAACTTCTTTTCTTCACTTGAAATCTTGTTTACGCAGAGTTCGAATGCAAAATTAGGCGCAGCGTTATGAGTGCCGCGGTATTTTGAAATTGCATGAAGCCAGCGAAAAGGTTTCTGGACAAATGCCTGCGGAGTCATGTAGTAACAAGGATACCCGCAAAAGAATGGTAGCAGCATTCCATATATCAATCCCATGTCATGATGAATAGGAAGCCAAGTTACCATTACACTTTTTTCGTCATGTGGATGTGATTTGTCAATGATGGTGAGATTGGT
>CALEVL010000073.1 GCA_937924675.1 uncultured Ignavibacteria bacterium
GGGCGACTTTTCTTTGCCAAGCTTTCTTTTGGTCGTTCAAAAGAAAGCGGAATAAATTCTTGCAGCTCATTTCGTCAAACATTTCAACTAAAGAATTTCAAAAGTTTTGGACAGATTTGCTGCAAAAAATAATTCCTGTTTCACAAATCCTCTAAAAACTTTTTGAATTCTAAACAGCAATGAACTAATTTGCAGGAGTTCTTTTCCAATAATTTCAACTTTGATGAAATGAGAATCAAAATACATTCACCATGACACATTGCATAATGCAAAGAACATGATTTCAAATTGTAACAGGAAATTTGCTTAAGACCGGACAATTATTAACAATCAAAAACGAGACGATGAATAAATTTACGAAAGTGCTGCTGATGATGCTCCTGTCATCATCAATTGGCATGGCTCAGCATAGCGAACACATACAGGACATTCATAAATACATTACTTTCCAGGCATGGGAGCTTGTGAAAGCTCAATATCCTTATGTTGTGAATTCTCTGATGAATCAGCGAATTGGACATTGGCAAGACGGAAGCATAAACGGAACCGGACCCTGGCAGAAAGGTTTGGTAGTGACAGGTGCTTACAGGGAAGACGAGGAAGATGTTCTTTACGGTTATCCTTTCCCTTATACTTCTGCTACACATTTCTGGGATGCAGATCTTGGAGACAACTCCACTTTCTATCCGCCTCCCTATAATCAGCTCTATGAGAATGCTTATAAGAAAATGCAGTCATACTGGACAGGCAGAGACCGTGACAGAAACTGGCTTGAGATCGGGCCGTTCTTCTACAATCTCATTCCATATTACATAAGGGTAAAGTATGACAGCCTTCACAATGCATACAAGGATCATTCAAAATTCATGGTAACACATTGGCTTGATATCGGAACAGGCAACTGGTATGCTGAAGATCCTCCGATGTCAATGGTGCCTTTTCTTGTGAAGAACTCAAACAGTTACAGTTATCAGGAAGGTGATGCGCTTGCAAAGAGAATCTGCTGGGAAATTGTCGGAAGGATCTGTCATTTGATCGAGGATTCCGGTATACCTGCACACGCGCATAATGACTCTCATCTCTTTGGTGATTATTTTGAGACGACTTACATTCCGCAGGTATATTCCAATTACACCTGGTCAGATGCTTTGCTGCAGGGTGGGCTTGTTAACATAAATCTAAAAACTTATCCGCTGAGATATGCGATCTACACTACAAATCAACTCGCTGACAGATTCTCCAGCGATGACTATGACGGCGACGAAAACGTTGCATATCCTTCATACTATTCCGGAGAAAATTATGAACAGCAGATAAGTCCGCTATACCAACAGATTGCCTCATACGGAATTTCAAACAGCACTCCTCCGCAGGCACATGCACAGGTTGCTGCCAGAACTGCTTTTGTTTATACTATCAGATCTGTTGCAGGATTTCTTTGGTATGTGTACAATAAATTCGGAATTACTTCTGATACTCCGCCAAGAATAACAGGATTTAATTACAGTCTGCCGGATCAGGCAATTTTCAGCGGCGAAACCCTTGAACTTACATGCAACACTATCGGAAACAATCTTAACTACGAATGGCTTGTCAGAGCGTGTGATACATCAAACTTATGCAACTCGCCCATTCCCGGACTTCAGATAACTACACATGGAAACAAGATCAGGATCTTCAACAACGGATTCAGAAACAACTGGACTTGCTTGAAGTATGATTCGCTTTGCTCGGCAGGCGGCTCGTCAGTCGCACCTGATCCTTTGCATTTGTATATTGGCGTTAGAGTTTCTAATCTAGCGGGCTCGGATGTAAAGTTCTACAATATGAATCAGCGCGTTTCAATCCACCCCAATCAATTCCTTCGTCCGGGTCCATTCTCAGGCTGTCCATTCCTTCTCGTAAATAAAGGGGACGGATTTGTTTATGAGAACAATATTCTTCACAGGTCAGAATTTCCGGAGAATAAAGACAAGGATATTACAGACAAACTTGTTCTCAAGAATCTTCCGGACATAAACAGCAATGACTCAACAATTACACTTGCCATAGATGAAAATTCAATTGACAGAAGTTACTTCGATAATTTCAGATTGATCTCCATTGATCATCCTGCAAATACAATTGCCGCAATTACAAACAGCAATGAGCTTGTTACATTTGATGCATCACAAATCAGTTCACCGGTAGCAGCTGAGCATGAAGGCATTGATGTTACGGAAATTCTTCAATATGATACTGTTGACAGCAAATCAGTTGAAGGATTAGCAAAGAACCAAATGTATGCAAAGTTCTCAAGCAATTTTCAGACATCTGATTCGATAGCACTCATCTTTGATGCATCTCCTCCTCCCAAGTATGTAATACCGGTAGTAAAAGATGTTGCCGGCGAGATTACGGCGCAGGATGAGAATGGAGGTTACAATAACATTCCAGTAAACTTTGCGATGCATCAACTGCCGGCACCTGTAATTGTTCCTGTTTCAACCGGGATAAATATTGTATCGGCAAATATGAATTGGAAACGTGATTTCAGCATTTCATATTTTTCCTGTGTTCCGATCAGGTATTCAGGATTCTCACAATCGGAAAACGAACTTGTATATGCGCAGGATATTGTTGCTGGAAACATATTGCAACTTCTGAAGCATGAGGATAATGTGTATGCAGAGCTTGACAGCACAACATCTATCATACTTAAGTTCAAAATGAATCAATCTCAGCCGCCGGCAGGAATGAAAAGATCATATGTGCTAATTTCGACGGGACGCTATGAGAAACCCGCCGGCTTTAGTCCTGAATCAGAAATTTCATTCGAACGTTCTTTGGAAAGTGAAATTGCAGTTGAAGATGTTGAACTATTTCCAAACACGCCAAATCCATTCAATCCGGTTACGCACATAAGTTTCAATCTTCCCGAAGATGCAATTGCCGAAGTATCAGTCTTTGATATTACCGGCAAGGTGGTAGCAAACATTGCTCAGGGAAAACTTGCCAAAGGCAATCACCGTTACACTTTTGACGGATCGTCACTCTCGAGCGGGGCTTATTATGTCAGATTGAAGACTGAGAAAAAGAGTCTTGTAAGAAAGATGATGCTCGTCAAATGACAAGATACTGTGTTGTTTACGGTATCTGATTGAATACCGGGTCCTGACTTTGGATCCGGTATTTTTTTAGTTGCCGTACGGTTTGTCTAACGCTTGCACGACTGCATCCGTCCAAAACATTTTACTGAGAAAGCAGTTGGCTCGAACTATTTTCATGGAATAAAATCATTTCCGCTTTCTTTTGAACCCTTCGGCAAGCTCAGGGCAAGCTAAAGAAAGCTTGGCAAAGAAAAGTCGCCCGCTGCAGCCTAATTGCCTAAAATTGC
>CALEVL010000074.1 GCA_937924675.1 uncultured Ignavibacteria bacterium
TGGAGATATGACGGCAATTATTGCCGATATCATTATGGAAATCCTGGAAAGGAAACCCGGACTGCTTCTGCTGTAATGGATCAAGTACATTAAAACTGAACCGGCAAGTATGAATCCGTGATACTTGCTCAGAATTGCCAGGCCAATGCTTATTCCGCAAAAAAACCAGTCCCGCTTTTTGTTAAACCTGATTATGCGTAGAGCAAAGTAGATTGTAAGAGAACAGAATAATAGAAGATGAGAATCAGGTGTAATGGAAAAAGTATATGCAGTGACAAAGGGTACAGACATGAAGAACAATATTCCTGCAAATATCTTACGTCTCCCGGCTCCAAGCAGTTTCCCTGAAGCATACAATATAAACATGAGAAAGATACCATTCATGATTGCCGGTAGCCTAACTGCAAATTCACTTTCCGAGCCGATTAAAAATGTAGAAAACAGGATGGATGCAAGAGTTGTCAGGGAATAAGACGGATCTATTGATCTTGACCAACTCCAGTAAACTGCTTCGTCTTCAAACAGACTTAGCTGAGAAGCTACAATAACTTTCAGGCACAACAGGAATATTAATATTGCACATGCCGCTGTTGTGTAAAAATCATTTCTTAAGATCATTCAGCTTCCAGGAATAATTTAAGTAGCTAATTTTGCTTACCTCGCTGTTTATGATAAATTCTTTGTCGCTCTCATTTATGTACTTCAAAAAATGGTTAATTAATGTTCCGTCAGCGTTTTCAAAATCTGAAGTGTACCAGTCAAATATTTTTGAAACATACATCCGCTTTTTCTTTCTGTCCAGATAGTTCCTGTCTTCATCATTAAGAAAGTTTCTCGCCTGTTCCTCAAGTTGTTCTTCAAGCTTTGAGGGAAGATAAGCTTCGTTTCTCAATTTTGGACAACTTACTGCGGCACAAACAAGAGCATAATGAATTCTCGGTTCTTCAAATTCAGGTATTATAATATCCTTTTCAATTTCATCAAGATGATATTTTTTTCCGTTAATATTAATGAATCTGATCTTCCACGGATTCTTACCCGCTTTGTTTTCTATATCCATAATTGATTTTAACGGATAGTATTTTGCGATAAGGACAATCGTGAAAGCATTATATGCATTGATCCAAAATGCGAGTTGTTCATTGGCGTCTGTGAGAGTCGCGGGATCAAAATTCTTCACGGCATCCTGATACGTGCCAAGCGCATTGTCATTCTTCACACCGCGATAATCAACAAGTCCGTCTTCGGAAACATACTTGCTGAGAACAGAATCCAAATTGCTGTAATCAAATGTTTGAGCATGAACAAATTGAACTGCAAAGGAGAAAAAGATTGCAAGGATAACGGCAGGAATTTTCAGAGAATTCATTTAATGCCTTTTAGTTTATGATTCCAATTGTCATTCTCAAGTTTCAAAACTCCTCTCGGACAGACTTCAGCACAGATTCCGCATCCGACACAGGAAGACCGGACAATGTTTTCACCCCTTTGAGCATAGGATCTTACGTCAATTCCCATTTCGCAGAATGTTGAACAGTTACCGCAGGAGATGCACTGCCCGCCGTTTGTTGTGATTCTGAAACGAGACATTTTCTTTTGAAGCAATCCAAGAATTGCCGCCAGTGGACATCCAAATCTGCACCAGACCCTTGAGCCGAGCAGGGGATAGAATCCAACTCCAGCAACCCCGGCAAAGGCGGCACCGATAAGGAAACCGTACGTCTTAGAGAAACTCTCCGAGAAGTTTCCAAGGAGAGAACTGCCGGAGAAATGATTTATCCAGAGAATTGAAGTAAGAAGAATTATTGCAACAAGAACCGAATGTATCATCCATCTTTCAAGTTTCCAGGCTGACAGCGATTTGTCGGACAAGTGTCTGAACGGATCGCCAAGAGTTTCCGCAAGCCCGCCACAACCGCACACCCAGCTGCAATACCATCTCTTGCCGAAGAAATATGTCAGAACCGGTATGCCAATGAATGTCATCATGAGTGCCCAAAAAAAACAGAACT
>CALEVL010000075.1 GCA_937924675.1 uncultured Ignavibacteria bacterium
AACTCCCGGTGAGTTCAGGTTAATGCAAAATTTCCCGAATCCGTTTAATCCAACCACTGTCATCAGGTTTGAAATGAAAACTTCAGGCAATGTGCTTCTCAGAGTAATTGATGTGCTGGGAAGAGAAGTTGCAGTGCTTGTGAATGAGTACTTAAGACAGGGTAGTTACGAAACAGTCTTTGATCTAAGCATGGCCGGCGGACAGGCCGTAAGCGGGATTTACCTGTACCAGATTGTTGTGAATCCATCCGGGCAGCTTAATACTTCTGCTGACCAGATCAGTGAAGTCGGGTTTTCTGACGTTAAGAAAATGCTTCTGATAAAGTGACGCATCTGAACCATTCTGACTTTTTATAAAAGTGTATTCCGCTCGTTCCCAAACTCCCGTTTGGGAACGCACTTGCATATGAAACTCCGTTTCATATCATCTTTGCGGCGCATGTGGGCTTCCGCCGTTGTTGGTGTTCCCGAACGTAGTGCCTGCCTGCTGCAGGCAGGAGGGTCACCAACAACTTACCCTTTACTATATCTTTCATCTCCTCAGTGAATTTCATTTTTCATTTAGCATTGCTGTTCAAGTTTAATGCGTGCGGTGGTTATGTGATTCATTGGCTGGGGTAAGTTGTTGGTGACCCAAAAGTTTGCATTTGCACTTACGACACTTAGGGAAATGCTTTCATGCAAACTTTTGGGAACACCAACAACGGCGAATGTACAATAAAGTTGATCTGAAAGTTTATGACGTACTTGGAAATGAAGTCGCTCAACTGGTCAGTGAATATAAGTACCCCGGCAGTTATGAAGTTGAATTTGATGGAAGCAACTTTGGCAGCGGAATTTATTTTCCTCGTCCCCGCTGAGTCTCCCGCAATTTCCTAATGAACATATTACGAGTGCTATTTTGTCTCCGCTGAGTCTCCCGCTTATTTACTATCAATCTGATTCAAATTTTTCAGAGGGGACTCAGCGGATCTCATGTCTGTGTAATGAAATAACTTGCAGTCCGGCGCATCCCCCAAGTCATAAAAGCGAGCGCTTGAATATTGATAATCAAGATAATCTTCAACCAATTTCCACTTGCCTGATACCGGATTCTTATGCATGTAATTTAGTTTCTGTCTGATGAATTTTTCCGTTATAACTTCTTTGCAGTCAAAAGATGGCTCAAAGACTTCGTGCTTTTTGTTCCTTACAATAGAAGATGCTTTGACAGATTTCCTCATCAGTTCCACCAAGTCTTCTCTTCCCAGCTGATTCAATCTTGCAACAATCTCATATGCCATGAATCTCTTGCCGTTGCTAATGATCTTGTCTATTGTCTTCTTGATTCTTGATAAATAGAGAAGCAAGTGAATGTGGTTAGGCATAATCACATAGCCACAATTATATACACCTTTTTTCTCCAGTTTTTCAAACCACGAGTAAATGTTGTCATAAAGACTTGTGATCTCAAAAAGCTCTTGCCATTTAAAACAGGTAAATGTAATGAAATAGAATGTATCCACTTCATGGTGTCTTTTCTTGACTGACATAGGGCGGACGGATGATTGGTTAGTATTTTCTCTTTCTGAGTTCGGACTCTGTATGGCTTATCCCGCTGAGTCCCCTCTGCAAAGACACAACCTGTCAACTCTTACTTCAAGCGGGAGACTCAGCGGGGACGAGAATAAATTTCTTATCATATATTCTGAAAATGTGTCTGAATTAAACCTTGAATGGCAAAGACAACCTACAAAACTAGAAGACAATTGGTATTATTTTGATGGCGATATTTGACCAATGTTCTCATGCTTTCTGAGGTGCATCCCAAATTTATGACAGGAAGTTATTGTGGAAAAAACTGACTTTGAAAGGAGGTGCAAATCAATAAGCAAAGTAAGGCATCAACAGTTAAAGTAAAGAGCAACCGCATCAGAAAGAATGTATATCAGTATATTGGAACACAGAATCCCGACAGTTCCGAGACGCCTGATGCAGCAGACATCGGAGATGCGTCGGCTGTATGGGAACTTGTGATTGATGAAGTATATTCGAGAGGAGTTGACGGAAAAGAACTGGCGATATATGTGAACGGCAACATCAAGCAGAGCAATATCTGGGGACTGGGACATGAAGGTTACATTACAACTTCAGATGTTCCTAATTTTTATTTGAAAGACCATCTCGGCTCAATAAGGATTGTGACGAATGAGAATGATGAAATCATCTCCGCGCAGGATGGAGCCTGCCCCCGCGTGCTCTTGGCGGGGGATGCGTTGGGATATTTGCTTGAAGGTCGTGAGTATGAGAGTGATGTGAGCGTATATAAATTCACGGGGAAGCAGCGGGATGAGGAGAATCTATATGATTATTTTGGTGCGAGGTCCTCTGCGATCTCTCCAGGCAACAACGAAATTACCTGAAGTATCGCAACCCATGCTTCCTTGTCCCTGAAATTCATTAGTAGGATCTTCATTAACCCTGAAATCAGGCACAAGCTGTGCGGTAGCCGCAGAATGGGTTATAGCCAAAACTGAAGTGATGAAAAGCACGAGCTGCAGCCATTTGAGTTGAATCTTCATATCTGTTTCTTCCTCCGTATTCCGTGAAGGAAATACATTGACTTATGAA
>CALEVL010000076.1 GCA_937924675.1 uncultured Ignavibacteria bacterium
CTTAAGTATTTTTAAATTGAATGCAGCCCGGATCATAGCTGTTGGGAAAGGCGGCGCTATTTTTACTTCATCCAATGGCGGATTAAACTGGATACAAAGATCCAACGCCAACAATAAAGACTTGTATTCTGTGACGATGCTGAACTCCCGCACATATATTGCCTGCGGCGCCGATGGTGTTATTTTAAGAACCAATAACTTCGGAAGCTCATGGAGTGTTATTCCCTCGCCTGATTCAATTGCAACAATTAAAAGTGTATCTTTTGCAGACACAACAACTGGTTACGCCGCAAACGGTACCAATAAAATCCTGAAAACAATAAACGGAGGATTGACCTGGACTGCAATACCTGTTCCGGTTGGTGTAACAGTAAACAGCGTTTATGCTTCAAGTGGCGGGAATGTTTATACATGCGGGGATAGTGGGAAAATCCTAACATCGACTGATGCAGGAACAACATGGATGACCAGGAACTCTGGTGTTTTAGTAAATCTTAACAGCATTTCGATGGCTGGATCTGATTTTGGGAAAGTAGCCGGAAACTTAGGAACTATACTTACTACCACAAATGGCGGTGCAAACTGGATCAAAGATTCTACTTTCACTACTTTCAATATTAATAGTATTTCAGTATCCAATCCAAACTTATCATTTGCATGCGGGGATTCTGTTTTACAGAGGAAACAAGGATCGAACTGGGTATCACTTGGACCAAAGAGCAAGCTGCATTCAATGAGCATACCCAGGAATTACTGTAATGCGATTTGTGATGGTGATATCTATATACTTGGAAGTGAATCATGTCCTTGTACTCATAACATACAACTGAGCTATGAGGTGGACGTGAATCAAAAAGTGATCTGGACTTTATCTGTTACACCTGATCTTAGCCAGAATATCCGGGATCATGTAAGGGTTGAGGTAGGAGGGAATATTACGGATAATTCTATCACAGGTTGGACACAATATTTCGATGTCATTGGTACTCTGACTGAACGTCAAAATGACTTTTCTATTTTGAGGGGTAATCAAACAGTACAAACAACCGTAGCCAACTCACAAACATATACCGAGTGTTATTTTATGGAATTGCCTTTATCAGATGTTGATGATAATGACTCAAGAAAAATAAAATTCGTGTTAGAGCCAATAGTCACAGAAGGTGCACCAGAATTCAATGTTCCTATTTATGTCAATTTTCTAGATAATGAGAGAAATAGCTGCCTCTTGAGAAAATACATTGTCAACTGTAATCCGAATGCGCAACATTAACTGCTGATTAATATGCAATCGCCGGTTACACTTAGAAAAACTCGGTTCACTGTTCCGAATCTCCATCAACGAATAATTAAAAGAGTACGGCTCTTTAAATTACTGAAGGAGAATAAGAAGTGCAGGCTTATAACCTTAAATGCAGCTCTAGGTTATGGAAAAACTGTGCTCCTTGCTGATTATATTACTCAGAAAGATGTCAGTGGAGCTTGGCTTACATGTAGTGCTGATATGAAAGATGTCAGAGTATTCCTCATTTATTTGGTTTCTGCCATTCAGAATGCGGTCAAAACTTTCGGCGAATCTTCTTTGGCATACTTGTCTTCATTTGAAAAAGTTGACCCCAATGATTTCCTTACCGTTTTTTTGAATGAACTGGAAAATACTTTGAATCAGGAAACTATCCTTATCATAGATGATTTCTATCTGCTTGAAGAAAATAGAGAAATAGATGTTTTATCAGGTTTTATTAATTATCTTTTAGAAGAATTGCCGGATTATCTGAAAATCATTATTAGTTCAAGACGACTACCTCAAGGGATAAGAACTGAGAAGCTTAGAGCAAAAAGGAATTATTTCGAACTCGGCAATAATGAATTGAAAGTATCCAATAAGGAATTGAATGAAATTGCATCAGTAATTTACGGAAAGGAATTGAAAAATGAAGAAATAGAACAAATACAGAATTTATGTGAAGGTTGGTTCACTCCAATACATTTTATTCTGCAGAAAAGTAATATTGATTACTTTCACGGGGTAGATACCGCTGGGATAAGTCAGGATATCGGTGCATACCTTACAGAAGACTTTTTTGGCACACTGGAACCAACACTAAAGTCATTTTTGCTCTGCACAGCGCAATTGAGTTCATTCACCCCGGATTTAACGAGCCGTGTAACAGGCAACAAAGATACTTCAAAAGTAATCAATGCTCTGCTAAACAGGAATGTCTTCCTTGACAAAATAG
>CALEVL010000077.1 GCA_937924675.1 uncultured Ignavibacteria bacterium
GGATCATAATCATATGGCTAACAGGCAATTTAAAGTTTCGAAAAAATTTCTACATCTTGTATGCCTTACAAGGTATGCATGGAATTTTTATATTAATTCTAAAATTAACTTGCGGTAAAACCAAACCAACATGAAACCATATTTTCATTTCGTTTTTGTAATTGCATTAATTGCGTGTTTTTCAGATGAAGTAAGGTCACAATTTCCGAGTTACCGACTCTATCCTTCAACAGCAAATCAGATTGAACCCGTTATTGTCAGGCATCCGACAAATCATAACATCATGTTTGCAAGTTCATTTACAATCAGACTTTCATTCAAGAGTGAAGGAGTTTATGTGACAACTGACGGAGGTAATACTTGGAGAGGAACCGATACTCTTTACGGACAACCTATTACTAATCATGGAGGAGACCCGGGTCCGATGATAGATAAGGACGGAAGATTCTTACTAACTCATCAGGGTGGCTTTGTTCTGGGAATGTATTCAAACTTTTCTACAAATCAGGGACTTACATGGTCAGCCAATAATCAAATAGCTGGTGATGATCAGGATAAGGGAAGTCCTGCAACGGATGACGTTCCAAATAGCCCTTATTATGGAAGGACTTATCTGATATGGACAAGATTTACTAATCCATTTCCTGCAGCATTATCTTACACAACTAACGGTGGCGTAAACTGGTCTCCAATAATTCAGGTGAATAATTCTTTATCAGGAAGACAATCACTCGGTCCTCAGATGGTGATCGGACCAAATGGAGTCTGTTATGCAAGCTGGGCATCAGCTTCACTTACATCGCCTTTTGCTGAGTTGGGAATTGGTTTTGCAAAATCAGCAAACGGTGGACTCAATTGGACTGTCAATGAAAATGCATACAATTGTAACGGCATCAAGACTTCGTCTCTCCAACCATGGGGAATACGCGTGACCGGAAATCCATGGATGGACATTGACAGATCAGGAGGACCGAGAGACGGATGGCTCTATATAGTTGAAGCCGAGAAGAATCTTGCACCTGCCGGAACAGATCCTGATATTGTGTTTCATCGTTCAACAGACGGCGGAACAACTTGGTCACCCGGTGTAAGAGTTAACCAGGATCCGATCAACAACGGCAGGAATCAGATCTTTCCGGCAATGAGAGTTGACGAGAACGGCGGTATCAATGTAGTTTATGTTGACGGCAGGAACAGTCCTGACTCGGCGCAGACCTATCTTTCGCGCTCAACAGACGGCGGAGTTACATGGAAGGATTACCTTGTCAGCGATCATAAGTACAGACCTAAAGGCATTGCCGGAGCCGGTTCCGGAAATCAGGGAGACAATATCGGAATAACTTCCGGGAATAATAAACTTTGGCCGGTATGGATGGATGATGTAACCGGCGTATATCAGGTATGGACAGCGCCGATAGATCTGAACACAATCGGAATCAACCAGATAAGTGCCGAAGTGCCCGAGAGTTTTAAACTTATGCAGAACTATCCGAATCCGTTCAATCCGTCAACGAAGATAAGATTCAGCGTGCCGTCAGATGCAAGAGGCTCGGTTGTGAAAATTGTTGTGTATGACGCTCTCGGAAAGGAGATTAGTTTGCTTGCCAATCAATACTTCACTCCGGGTGAATATGAAACTGAATTCACTGCCGGTAATATCGCAAGCGGAGTATATTTCTATTCAATGTATGTTGACGGAAAACTGACTGCTACCAAGAGAATGGCAGCTCTGAAGTAGAATTAGAAATTGAGAATTAGAAATTAGAAATTAGAAATATTACTGCAAACTATTTCTAATTTCTAATTCATAATTTTTAATTTATTTGACGAGTATCATCTTCTTCACATCTGAATAATCCCCCGCATTCAGCTTGTAGTAATACACGCCCGCCGGAAGATTGCCTGCTTCGAATGTGACCGAGTGGATTCCCGGGTTTTGAACTTTGTCCACAAGTGTCTTCACTTCTCTTCCAATCGCATCAAATACTTTGAGTATTACATTGCTCTGATTTTTCAGATTGTACCTGATCAAGGTGCTTGGGTTAAATGGATTTGGGTAGTTCTGACTTAGTGAATAACCTTCGACATTTAGGGAAGCATTCGCGACTGAGACTATTGAGTTGAGATCGAATGTGAAGCATCCTCTTCCATGTGTTGCCGCCAGCAGTATACCCGGGTTTTCTTTGTATTTAAGATCATACACTTCAACATTAGGAAAGCCGGTATTGAATGATACCCAGCTTGCTCCGTCATTTGTTGAGCTGAACACCCCAAGATCTGTTCCCACAAAAATCATTCTCGGAGCGGTGTGGCGGATGACTATACTGCTGTGTCCGATGTTGGGCAAATTGGAAGAAATACTGAACCAGTTCTGTCCGCCGTTTGTGGTTTTGTAAACATGCTTGTCAACACTTACTCCGCCGAATGTAGCATAACAAACATTGTCATTTTCCCGGTCAACCCAGAAATCGCTTACATAAGGAAATCCGGTTTGCGTCGCCCAGTTGATTCCGCCGTTTGTAGTCACATGTATTCTACCGTTGCTTGTGCCGATGTATATCTTTCCGGTATCCTGATTGCTTATTCCTATGGCAGAAACATTTCCGTTGATAATTGACGTAGTTGCTATTTGTCTCCAACCGGTGGTACTCGTGGCAGTCTGCGCTTCCCAGGTTTTCCACACATCCGCGCGTCCGAAGATGATTGTATTGTGATCTCCGGGAGCCATTTCATACGGATTATAAAAGAGACCTCCGGTTGAACCGCTTGGTGTAATACTGGAGAATGAAATTCCGTAATTTGCAGATCGCTGAATGGAGCCATTGACATATTGTCCATAAACAACGTTGACATCTACCGGATCAACAATTGTATATCC
The DNA here is from genome assembly GCA_937924675.1 of uncultured Ignavibacteria bacterium. Taxonomy (GTDB): domain Bacteria; phylum Bacteroidota; class Ignavibacteria; order Tepidaquicellales; family Tepidaquicellaceae; genus JADJAH01. Next base: position 2,879 of record CALEVL010000077.1, read on the forward strand.
TCCGTCTCCGGTTGTTCGCTGAATCCATTCTATACCGTAGTTTGTGCTTGTGTTCTTGTTGTTGTCCTGAGTGCCTCCATACAAAATATTTATATCGGTCGGATCATAATCGGCGCTCTGATACTGCAAAGTTGAAAGAGTAGCATTAAGGTCAGTCCATGTATTTGCATTATCGTATGAAACATAAACACCTCCGTCTGAGCAACAGTAAAGCACGCTTCCCTTGTATGCAAGCCAGTGAATATCAGCATGTGAGAATTCTCCGGAGAATGTTGTTGACCAGACAGTTTCTTTAGTCAGCGTTACTCCGGAATTGGTTGAAGCATAAATATCAATTCCTCCTACAAGCACATGTTCAGGGTTACCGGGAACAACCACAACAGCATTATCATACCAGCCTTGCGAGCCGAGATAATTTGTTGTGCTGTTCTGAAGAGTCCATAGCTCACCTCCGTTCGTTGTCTTGTAGAGTCCGTTTAACGAACCGCTTGTAGATGCAACACTTGCATATAGTATGTTTGGATCATCCGGTGACATAGCAAGTTGAGTTCTTCTTCCGTTTGAAGTTGAAAGCCCGTTCGTCAGTAAGGTCCAGACATTTCCTCCATCAATTGATTTAAAGATCTGGCTTTGTCCCGAACCGCTTGCCGCATAAACAATCTGTGGATTGACCGGATTAATGATGAGTGAAGTTGAATTAATGAAAAGAACATTAGTCCAGTTGAGACCGGCATTGGTTGATCTGAATACACCCGCATTGCCGGCACAGATGACATTGTTCGTGTTGATTGGATCAATTGCAATCTTCCCGACATACTGACCGATCGCAGAGGCAGTTGCTATCTTTGTCCAGTTTGTACCACCGTTGGTAGATTTGTAAAGTCCGTCACCATACTGACTATCTCCTGAGTAATTCAGCTCACCGGTTCCGTAATAAAGTATGTTGGGATTCTGAGGATCAATAGCAATGTCACCGCTGGAGATGGAGCCTAGATTGTCCGTCAATACATTCCATGTATTTCCATTGTCAGTGGTCTTCCACACGCCGCCTTGCGCAGCGGCAATATACATGATGTTAACATTGGTTGGATGAAATGCTATTGAGTTCGTTCTTCCGGATACGAAGTTATTGCCTGTCCTTGCATAGAACATGCCCCGTGGATTTACACTGACCCAGCTTGACATAGCAGTAAAGCTGCCCGGCATATCGTTGTCTTTGGGAATCTGCATCTTCTCGATAACAGCTCTTTCATAAGCTCCGTCAGGAACCTTTAACCCCGGGCCGCCTGCGCGCCGGTCAATTATATAGCGCTCTCTTTGTGCGATTGTCAGTGCCGTTTCTCCCTCATCGGTTTCCTGTGCAAATGAATTAGCTGAGATGATCACGAATATTGACAGTAAAACAATGGATAGATGTTTCATTTTTCAGATTTGATTTGTGGCAAGATAGGATTTGTACTTCTGTAATTCTACAAAAAGAATATCCCCCTTAGACAGGAGAATGTGATTCTTCTTGAAAATGTTTCGTTCTCGCAGCCCGAATGAAAGTGCAGGATGGTTTGTCAGTTGCTTAACAGTTGAACCGGATGATCCATATTGCTGATTACTTTCGATAGGGACATTTGTCGCTATTTTATAAGAACCATCTTCTTTGCCGAAAAATGATTCCCATTATCGAGTCTATAAAGATAAACTCCTGAAGCCATTCCGCCTGCGTCAAACTTTATAGTGTAATGGCCGGCATTCATGAATTCACTAACTAAAATTTTCATTTCTCTTCCTCTCATATCGAATACTTTGAGCTTTACGTTGCAAGCCACTGGAATGTTAAATGCAATTGTAGTGGACGGATTGAACGGGTTCGGATAATTCTGAAACAGGGATATTTTCTCCGGTATTTCTGTGGACATAAGATTGATGAAAATTGGTTCACCTCCGGTCGTAGTTTTAAGTATTGTACCGCCTTCACCAGCTACATAACAAACATTCTCAGCAGTCAGAAATACAGATCTCAAATGGTTATTTGTCCCGCAAGTCTGTAACAACCAATTGAGACCTCCATTTGTTGTCCTGACTATTTGTGCGTTGCTTCCCACTGCAAAACCATAATTACTATCATAGAAATGGATGTCGGACAGATAACTTGTTCCGGTTAAGTAGGAAGTCCAATTTATTCCGCCGTCTGTTGTCTTGAGAACAATGCCGTTACCTGCACTGACATATCCGGAATTGGAGTCTGTAAAGATTGCCGAAGTAAGGAAAGCAGTTGTTCCGCTCAATTGATTCATCCATTCAGCGCCACCGTCAGTAGACTTCATTATTTTTCCGCCATCACCTACTATCCAACCTGTATTTACATCCGCAAAAATTACTGAATTCCAAACTGTGTTTCCAATTCTCTTGTTTATCCAGTTTGTTCCTCCGTTTGTTGTTCTTATTATTGTTCCGAATCCCCCTACAGCCCAACCGGTATTGATATTCTGAAAGTAAACTGACTCCAGCCAATAATCTGTTCCGCTTGATTGACTAATCCAACTGATTCCGCTGTCTGTTGTTTTCAAAATTTTTCCCCCGTATCCTACAACCCAACCTGTGCTTAGGTCGGCAAAATTGACAGATAACAAGGAATTGTTAATTCCACTTACCTGGGATTTCCAGTTTGCTCCGCTGTTTGTGGTTTTGATAATAGTACCAAAATCTCCAACTGTCCAACCAGTGTTTGGGTTAACAAAATAAATTGACGTCATCCAACTGCTTGAACCTTTTGACTTGAATTCCCAACTTGTACCGCTGTTTGTAGTTTCAAGTATAGTTCCGTAGTTTCCCACTGCCCAGCCTGTAAAGTGATCTGTGAAGAAGACAGAAAAAATATAGTTCTCTGATCCGCTTAAAGTGCTTATCCAGTTTTCTCCTCCGTTTGTTGTTTTGAGAATGACATTTCCATCTCCTACAGCCCAACCGGTATTATGGTCAGCAAAATCAACTGACTCAAACCACATATCAGTGCCGCCGGCTTGGAAGGTCCAATTCTCTCCTCCGTTTGTTGTCTTTGATATTGAACCGTAATCACCGACTGTCCACGCAGTGTAATTATCAACGGAAGTAACCGAATACCATGTGTTGTTTGATGAACTGATTTGGCTGATCCAGTTTGTACCGCCGTTTGTTGTTTTGAATATTCTTCCGTTCATTCCAACGGCCCAACCGGTTTGATGATCTGCAAAATTAACGGAAAGAAAGGATGAGTTTCCGTCTTCATATTGGATAGTCCAACTTTTACCTCCATTTGTTGTTTTCATGATTCTTTCCGGAGATCCAACTACCCAACCTGTTTGATTATCAACAAAGTAAACTGATTGGAAGTGAACGCCGGTTGCTTCATACTGGATGACCCAATTGATACCGCCGTTTGTAGTGTTGAAAATTTTTCCATAGCTGCCTGTAACCCAGCCGGAATTTACATCCGAGAAAAACACAGACCACAAATGAACATTAGTCCCGCTTTCTTGTGTGATCCAACTTAGTGTACCGTTTGTTGTTTTCTGAATTATTCCTGCAGCACCTACTGTCCAACCGATGCTGCTATTTTCAAAGTGAACCGAATTCAGCATATTGCCTTGCGGCAATGGATTCTGCCAGAACCAACCGCTCTGTGATAGTGCATCAGAGTTCAGCCAAAATAAGAATAAGAGGGAGAATATAGTTTTCATGATTCGGTGTGAATACATTTATCTGATTTGAATCCTTTTTCATTTCCAGTCCATGTTTGAATAAAAATAGCGGTTTGAAATATGAGATACTATGATTCAGGTCATAGTTTTCATGAGAATTGTTACTAATAGTCTTTGCAGGGTTGGTCGCAGCTTTTATTTATTGCAGAACATAATGTGCTTCGCGAAATAACTCCGCGAGGACAACGAGATTGTTTTACTGATTGCTTTCACAATCGGGAGATTGGGAACGAGGGAAAAACCTGCTGCTTATCTTCATAACCCCCTGCCCTACTTTTGGGGGTTGTCTCAAAACCCCTCTCTTTCAAAAGCCCCGGCTTTGTATATTTTGATTATATATTGATTCTACTCTTAATGCCGCGAACACTTTGTTAGCAATTAGTGCAAAATGTCTTTTCTATTGGTAGATCCCCGCCTGCAGCGGGCAGGCCTGCATTCCTGCCCGCAGCGAGTATTCAAGTTTTAGCGATGCAGGTGGGCGCAGGGATGACATTCTTGGTTGTGTGAATGTTCAGAAATAGACCATTGTATATTAGGCAAAAGTTCTAGTTTTGAGATAGCCTCTTTGAAGGAGGGGTGTTAGTCGCAACTTTGCGAAAACAAGAATTGCTTTCTTATAAAGCGGGGGACGAGACCGTTACTCGGATGCAACGTCTGCTATAACTCACAGTATGCTCACCAATTATATGAGAATAAGAAATTCATTTTGATTAATTTTGAACAATTGTTATCCGTCATATCTTTATTCTCTGTAAATGAAAGTTGTAGCGATCATTCCTGCGGCAGGAACAGGCAGCAGGGTCGGCGCAAAGATCCCTAAACAATACCTAAAGTACAACGGCCTGGAAGTGATTGCTCATACTGTTGCAAAGTTCAATTCATGCAGAGAAGTTGACGAGATCTTGATCTCAGCAATGCCTGAACATTTTGTACGGCTCTCTACCATTATAAGGAAGAACAATTTCCGGAAAGTTAAAGCAATAGTTGAAGGCGGAAAGACAAGACATGACTCGGTTCAGAATGCACTAATGGTATCCGGATGTTCGGGAAATGATATCGTACTGGTTCACGATTCCGTCAGGCCGTTTGTTTCAGCGGGGTTGATCAAGGAAACTATACTTCAGACGGCAAAACATAAATGCGCCGTTCCTGTTCTCCCGATTGCAGAAACTGTGAAGAAGATCTCGAAGAATTATTTTGTAGATGCAACTCTGGATCGATCAACATTAGCAACTGCGCAAACTCCGCAGGGATTCAGAGCCGATGTGTTGCAAAGCTCATTTCAATATGCCAAGAAAATGAAGTTCAATGGCACGGATGAATCTTCAATTGTTGAATATGCCGGTCACAAAGTGAAAACATTTCCGGGAGAACAATCTAACATAAAGATCACTACTAAAGAAGATCTCAAAAAGTTTAAGAAATCATGAGGGAAAAAGGCACTGTAAGAATTGAAAATTTTGAAAGCAAGATCCTCAAAAATAATCCGCTGAATGATCCACATGTCAGGGAATTGCCTGTCTATCTTCCTCCTTCTTATCAGACTTCTGAAAAGAGATTTCCTGTTGTATTCCTTTTGTCAGGATTTACGGGATGGGGAATGATGAATCTGAATGAAAATTTTACTTCGGAAAGTATTCCGCAAAGATGTGACCGGCTTATCTCCGAAAGAAAAATGAAGGAGATGATAATCGTAATGCCTGATTGCATTACAAAGTACGGGGGCAGTCAGTTCATTAATTCAACCGGCACGGGAAAGTATGAAGATCATATTATCAAAGAGCTTGTTCCGTATATTGATTCTGTGTTACGAACAATTCCGCGCTCCGAGAGCAGAGCTGTCTGCGGCAAGTCAAGCGGCGGCTATGGCGCGACCGTTCTTGCAATGAAGCATCCCGGAATATTCGGACTCATGTGTTCGACTGCAGGCGATATGGCTTTTGAGTATTGCTATATGCCGGATTTTCCGAAATGCCTTGTCGGTCTTGAAGTTTACGGCAAAGGACACAAGGCAATGAAGCACTTCATCACACATGAGATAAACAAAGAACAGCCGAAGAAGAAAAATTTTTTTGATGTGCTGAATCTTGCCGGCATGGCAAGCTGCTATTCCCCGAACCCATCAGGGTTTAAGAGCAAGGGCTATAATTTCGATGTGCCGTTCAATCTTGAAACCGGTGAACTCGATCAGAAAGTTTTTGATAAGTGGCTTTTGTATGACCCGGTTCGAATGTTTGAGAGATACAAAGATAATCTTAAGAAACTGAAACTCATTTTCCTTGATGCCGGTATCTATGATGAATTCAATCTTCATGTGGGAGCACGAATATTCTGCTCACGGCTAAAGGCAAATGAGATAAGATATTTTCATGAAGAATTTCCTGATACACATATGAATATTTCATACAGATATGACAGAACTTTTGAAATGATCTCGCGAAAGATCAAGTCATGAAATTAAACTTTTTGAGCAAATGAACAAACCGGTTGTTATATCAACCTGGAAGCACGGACTGGCAGCCAATGAAGCTGCTTTTAAGATATTGAAGGAAGGCGGCAATTCTCTGGATGCTGCAGAAGAAGGCGTGAAAGTTTCAGAGAATGATCCGCAGGTTCTCAGTGTCGGATTCGGCGGACTTCCGGACTGCGAAGGCAGGGTAACGCTTGATGCTGCTATCATGGACTGGAATGCAAGGATCGGCTCGGTGATAAGCGTTGAGAATATTAAGAATCCCATTAGTCTCGCGCGTCTTGTACTGGAGAATACCGAACATACTATACTTGCCGGTGACGGTGCTCTTGCATTTGCATTGAAGAACGGGTTTAAGCCGGAGAGTCTTCTTACCGAAGAATCTATAAGAAGATTCTGGGAATGGAAATCTACCGGAGCAACTAAGCCGCAGGAAATTCATACTGATGATTTTCTTAAGAAGGAAAAGCTGAGCAAGATTAATGAAGACGGCAATCATGATACAATAGGATTGGTTGCGATAGATAAGTTCGGAAGAATATCGGCATCATGCACAACAAGCGGCATGGCGTGGAAACTGCACGGCCGTGTAGGTGACAGCCCCATCATCGGCTCAGGACTTTACGTTGATGGAGAAATTGGCGGAGCGGCATCAACAGGCAGAGGCGAAGAAACGATCAGGGCATGCGGAAGTTTTCTGATAGTTGAATTGATGCGAAACGGACATTCACCTACCGAAGCGTGCAGGCTTGCGTGTGAACGTGTAATAAAACTTAATCACCTTTCTGATCTTAACCGGGATCATATTTATCAGGTGGGATTCATTGCCATGAACATAAAAGGAGAAACCGGAGCGTACAGTGTGAGAAACGGATTTCAATATGCAGTGATGAACGATGAAGGAAACAATCTTTACGACAGCAAGTCATATCTCAATGAAGAATTCATTATTGAAGATCTCTAAGAAATCATATTAATGGAAAAAGCACAACTGCTGAAAGGCGGGATAGTCCTGACCCTGGACAAGAACAGCCGCTCAGGAATGTTTGACATAACCATAAGAAATGGAAAAATCAGTTCGATTGATTATGAAGGCAGGACAAGTGTAAACGAATTTCTTGCCGCAAATCCGGGCGGTGAAGTTACGGATGCGGCCGGCAAAATTATCATGCCCGGACTCTTCAATTCAAGGATTGTATCTGCATATTCGCTCTGCAAAATGTTCTTCAGAAAGTGCAGCTATGATGATAACGGTAGTTCTGTTTCACTGAATCTGATTGACAGGTATCTTGCCGAAAAGGTAAATGCAGGCAGGCTCTCGGATCTGCTTGAACTTGTTTATAAACGTTCACTGATGAACGGAGAGATATTCTTCAATGAATCAAGCCCGGCTCTTAAGAAGTTTCAGATAGAAGATGTCTTCAGGAATTTTAAATCTGTCGAACAATATTTTTCTGTAACTGCATACGATCTCAAACTCATTGACGAGCCCGGTTTGCTGAAGGGACAGTCGCTGGCCGGCTTCAGAGCAGATGAGGATATAAACTCATATGCGATTTCTTCACTCAAAAGATCATTGCAGTCATCTCACGGAAGACTGATAATTGATGCTTCTCTTTCACAGGCCGCATGTGAATCCGTTAAACAAACATTCGGAAAGCCCTACATAAATGTTCTGGCAGAGAACGGTCTGCTTAACAGCTCAACTCTTCTGATAAATCCACTGAGCATAACTGACGGAGAGATTGGCATTATCAAGGAAAAAGATGCTGCTATTCTTTTCTGTCCGTCAGACTATGCAAATATGTCGGGAGATCATTCACTTCCCGGAAAGGTATGTGATTCAGGAATCAGGATGATAATCGGAACCGGGCTTACGGGAACAGATATTCTGTCGGAACTCAAAGTGCTGTCAACACTGGGATTCACGAACAGGCTTCCGTATGAATCTTTGATGAGAACGGCAGTGACTGCTCCTGCTGGGATTTTTGGCATCGGTAACATTACAGGCTCGATAGAAAAAATGAAATCGGCTGATATGATTATCCTGTCCCTTCACGATCTCAGAAACTCCGGAGTAATGCCGGACCTTGACAGCGATTCAATTTGCTGGCACATTATAAGTTCACTCACTACAAAAGACATTTCCGGAATAATTCTAAAAGGCCAATATGTGTATGACAGGAACAAGAAAGAATCCGAACAGGAAAATCTTAAATCAGCCGCAAAGATAGCTGAGATGTCCTCGCTGTTATACTCTGCCGGAAAGTTTAAGGAATACAAGGAAAGAAAGCAGATGAACAAGAGGGTTGAGAAACTTGAGATTGGTCAGGAGCAGAATGCCGGAGCAGAGACGCCTGTATTTGTTGATATGACAGAGACAGGAGAATATGTTGGAGAGGGCGAGTTCAAGATTCTCGGAAACAAAATAGAAGATTATCAGCATTCGAGAGAAGCAACTACTGAGGAATCAGTGAGCGATCTAATGGAGATAAAATCATTTGAAGCTGATTTGAATCTGATAGGTGATGACGAAGAAATTTTTGAAGTTCCTAAACTTGGAATCAGGCTTGCTGAAAAGAAACCTGAGGTGAAGAAGCAAATGTTTCATGTTGATAAAGAGCCAAGAATTCCGATTGAAGAAGATTCAGAGGATGATTTTTCATTGATACCAAAGAATGTTGAACATGGAATACCAAAGATGAAAAGATCATCGTTGAAGTTCGGATTTAAGGAAGGCGAGTAAGTTAATATGAAGCTTGCCACACTATTATATATACGAAACAGCAAAGGCGAGTATCTTTTGATGAACAGGCAAAGAAATCCAAACAAGGGTCTGCTTTCGCCTCCGGGAGGAAAGCTTCATGCCGATGAAGCGGAATCTCCGTCTGCATGTGCAGTAAGAGAAGCGATGGAAGAATGTTCAATGGTAACAAACAAGGATGACTGGAGGCTTGCAGGAATAATCACTGAAAAGAACTTTCCTGAAGCCGGCAATATTATGATCTTTATTATGAATTACAAAAAACCGTATGACATTCTTCCTCCGCCGTGCAATGAGGGAGACTTTTCATATGCAAACCCGGATGAAATTCCTGATATGAAGATTCCCGAAACAGACAGGCAGTTTATCTGGAAACTGGTAATGAAAGAATCACCCGAGCCGTTCTTAGTTACACTTGATTGCACGAATTACCCTGAAATCTCAGTTGTTTGAAGAAATTTTAAAACCGAAGCATTGGTTAAAGCTACCGTTGCAATCCAAAAATTTAGACAATTAATCAAAAAAACTAACAAATGAGTGCCGTATCTACAGAAAAGAATATTTCGCAATTACCTGACATACAGAATCTTAATGATGTTCGTCAGTTGCCGATAGATAAGGTTGGCGTAAAAAATCTAAAATACCCGATAGCAGTAAAAGACAAGGACAATGAAGTTCAGCATACCATTGCAACAATTGCAATGACGGTAGATCTTCCGAAAGAATTCAAAGGAACTCACATGAGCAGATTTGTTGAGATACTCCAGTCTGAAGAGCGCGAGATACATGTTGATTCACTCGAAAAGATTCTTGGCGATATGCAGAAGAAGCTTCATGCAGATGCATCGCACATTGAGATTGAATTTCCATATTTCAAGCAAAAGCATGCGCCTGTAACTGGAAAACCTTCATTGATAGATTATGTGGTAAAATTTCATGCCGTGAAAAAGAAAAATAAAAAGGATTTTGTGATGACGGTCAAAGTACCTGTAACTACGCTTTGTCCCTGCTCAAAGAACATTTCAAAATACGGCGCGCACAATCAGAGAGGTGAAGCTACAGTATCAGTAAGGATTAAGGATACTGTGTGGATCGAAGACATAATTTCCATAGTTGAATCAAGTGCAAGTTCAGAGCTTTATTCCTTGTTAAAGAGGGAAGACGAGAAATTTGTAACGGAAAGAGCCTATGAAAATCCTGTCTTTGTTGAAGACCTTGTCAGAAACATAGTCGTAAAACTCAAAGAGAACAGGAATATTACCTGGTACAGCGTTGAAGCAGAGAATTTTGAAAGCATACACAATCATAATGCATATGCCCACATAGAATCTCACAATCCCTTCAGCAACGGGCATCAGGAAGAATTGTTCATAAACCGCTATTGAGCCGGCAATTGGTTTTAATGACTTTGTAAAAAAAGACCAATTTAATTATATTCTAAAAATAAATTTTTGTAAAAAATGGTTAAAATCGTTCGTCTATCAGTTTTTTTTCTGGCACTGTTTGCAATTACTGCCCTTTCAGAAAGTGCATTCTCACAGAAGCTGCCCGGTGTTTCCGTTTCTACAAATAAGAAATCATACTCGCCCGGTGAATCCGGCGTACTTATTATAAGTTTCAAGACCGCTTCCGGTGTAAAGATTCCAAAAGAGCCGGGTGTTGACATCAGTGTTTCAGGTGTAGAAGGACAAGGCGTTCAGGATTATTCCGGCGGTGAAGGTGATTATATCAGCAGTTCAAAGGTAAAATACAATTTTGTAGTCCCGGGGGGAGCTGCCAGCGGGAGTTCAATAACACTTGACGGGTCAGTGAATTTCGGATATTGTTCGACTTCGGACGGTGTATGTAAAATGGGAAGCAAGAATTTTTCTACAAAAATAAAAGTAAAATAATCACTCATTCCAATTTGGGTGATACTTATTACTTCTTTTCTGATGTTCATCTTGGCCTTGAGTCAGATGAAAGGGAAAAGCTAAAAGAGAAGAAGTTGATCGCGTTCCTTGATCAGGCTTCCTCGGATGCTTCAGAGATCTTCATTGTAGGCGATTTGTTTGACTGCTGGATCGAGTACAAGCAAGTTGTACCGAAAGGCTTTTACAGACTGCTGACAAAGATATCTCAGATCGTAGAATCGGGCATAAAGATCAATTACATTGCCGGCAATCACGATTTCTGGAAAGGCGATTACTTCCGGAAAGAATTCGGCATAGAAATTTGTCACGAACATATTGAGAGAGTAATTGACGGAAAGAAATTCTTCATTCATCACGGTGACGGATTTGCTTACAACGATACGGGATACCGGATACTGAAGAAGATTCTCAGAAGCAAATTGATTCAGAAGTTGTACTCGTTCCTGCATCCCGATATCGGGATTTGGCTGGCAAAAGGAACATCTGAGACTTCGCGTGAGTATACAGGCGAGAAGGACTATTCTGTTAAAGACGGATTACGTGACAGCGCGTTTGCAAAGATAGACGAGGGTTTTGACTATGTAGTTATGGGTCACAGGCATTTGCCTATGATGGTGAAACACAATCAGGGTTATTATATTAATCTTGGAGACTGGATAAAACACAGTTCTTACGGCATATATAAGGAAGGAATATTTGAGTTGGTTGAATTCATTAATAAAGAAGAAGCTAAAACAGCGGCAATAAAGTTTTGAAAAAAAATGGAAAAGGAAAATATTCTGACGATGAACTCGACAAGTATTTTTCCGACAAGAGTTACAGACAAAAAACAAAGAAGAAAAAGACAACAACAAATAAGGTCTTTGGTACTGCTATAATAGCGGCCTTATTGTTTGCTGTCCTTCTTTCATCCTATTTGTTTTTCCTTTCATCATCACTTCCTTCTCTTGAAGAACTTGAAAATCCAAAACTTGAAGAAGCCACGAAAGTTTTTTCTTCAGACGGTGAACTTATAGACAAGTTCTTTCTTCAAAACAGGACTAAGGTCACAATTGACAGCATCCCCAAGGATATGATCAATGCACTGATTGCAACAGAAGACAGAAAGTTCTATGACCATTGGGGAGTTCATCTCGAAAGAATCTTTAAAGCATTTTTTAAGAACGTTGCCAGCGGCAATCTAACAAGGGAAGGCGCCTCTACAATCACGCAACAGCTTGCAAGAAATCTGTATAAGGATATTGGCAACAAGATCTCGCTTAACAGGAAGATTCGTGAAGCAATGACAGCCGTTCAGATTGAGAAGACTTATACGAAAGATGAAATTCTTGCTTACTATCTCAATACAGTTTACTTCGGAAAAGGTGCATATGGAATTGAAGCCGCTGCACAAACATATTTCAATAAGAGTGCAAGTGATTTAACACTTGATGAGTGTGCGTTGCTTGTCGGAATACTCAAGTCTCCTTCAAATTACGATCCTGTAGAGAATCCGGATGCATCTCTCAAAAGAAGAAATCTTGTACTCAATGAAATGGAAGAAGCCGGTTTCATTTCTCAGGAAACTTTTCAGCTTTTGTCAAGAGATCCTATCAAACTCAATTTCAGAAAAGACTACGCGAGTTTCAATTCCCCGGCTCCGCAGTTCACCGAATTTGTAAGGCAGCAGTTAGAGTCGATGGCAGAAAAATACGGCTTCGATCTTTACAGAGATGGACTTAAGATCTATACCTCTCTCGATTCAAGAATGCAGAAACATGCTGTTACGGCAATTAAGACTTTGCTTGTGCCGTTTCAGAAATCTTTCAACGGTTATTGGAATTGGGGAGGCAACAAAGAAATTTTAAATGATGCAATCATAAGATATATTGTTCAGTCGGAAACATACAAAAAAGCCAAGACCGAGCAGGAGAGAAATAAGATCTATGAAAAGATGAAGAATGACAAAGCGTTTGTGGATTCTGTCAAAATTCTTACCACAACTGTTCAGATTGGATTTGTAGTTATCAATCCGAAAAACGGTGAGATAAAAGCAATGGTTGGAGCCAATCCTAACAATTTATTCAAGTACGGACTAAATCATGTTACACAAATAAAGAGACAACCGGGTTCATCATTCAAACCGTTTGTTTATGCGACTGCAATCAACGAAGGATATTCTCCCGGATATATGGTATCCAACGATCCGATAAATATTAAAATTGGAGGGGCTGTCTGGTCACCCAAAGGCGGCGGGACAGGCGGTAAGATTTCTCTAAGGGACGGTATTGCAAATTCAGTGAATGTTATTGCCGTCAGAACTTCTATGGATATTGCTCCTCCGGATAAGGTAATAGATCTTGCACACAAGATGGGTATAAAGTCAGACCTGCCTAATGTTCTTTCTCTGGCACTCGGAGTAGGTGAAGTGAGTCCGCTTGAGATGACAAGCGCTTACGGTGTGTTTGCAAATGAGGGAATACTTGTTGAACCGATTTCAATATTACGGATTGAAGACCGCAACGGAAAAGTAATAGAAGAGTTTAATCCTGAAACAAAAGAAGTGCTGAGCGAAGAAGTTGCATTTGTAATGAGTGACATGATGGAAGATGTAATTGATAACGGAACTGCCACAAGTGTGAGACAATACTTCCACAGGCCGGCAGCCGGTAAAACCGGAACGACGCAGAACTTTGGAGATGCATGGTTCGTGGGCTTCACGCCTCAGTTCAGTGCGGGCGTATGGCTTGGCTTTGATGATGCAAGGATAAAGTTTGGCGGCGGTTACGGTCAGGGTGGTAAAGCTGCGGCACCTATATGGGGAAAGTTTATGCAGCTACTTTACTCTGATGATGAGTTTGATTTTCCCGTTGCATACTTTCTCATGCCCGAGACGGTTGAAGAAGGAAGCGTTTGCACAGTTACAGGACTTCCAAGCAACGGATCATGTCCATCCACCATGGATCTTGTGATAAGGAAATCCGGACAGAACAAGTGTGGAATGTTTCACTACTCTGCACCCGCAGAAACTTCCGTTGAGAGCAATGAACCTCCCGAAGGAAGCGTAGGATACTAACCAATAATAACTAATCACTAAATAACCGAAAGGAACAATAAATTTGGCTCAAAGAACTCTATGCATCATAAAGCCTGATGCCGTAAAAAAGAATGTGCAGGGAAGCATATTACAGATGATACTTGATAAAGGTTTTAAAGTATGCGGAATGAGAATGGTTCAGCTATCAGAAAACGAAGCCGGCAAATTCTATGAAGTTCATAAAGAAAGACCCTTCTACAATGATCTGGTAAGTTTCATGATTTCCGGACCTGTTGTGCTTATTGCTCTTGAAAAGGAGAATGCAGTTGTTGATTACAGGACACTCATCGGGGCAACTGATCCGGCTGAAGCAAGTGAAGGAACGATCAGAAAACTCTTTGCAAGTTCCAAGGGAGAGAATGCAGTTCATGGTTCAGACTCTCCTGAAAACGGCGCAACTGAAGTTGCTTTTTTCTTCAGAGAATCAGAGCTTGTATAATCCAAACATCAGGTCGTAAAAATATTTCAAATAAATAATCCCGTTCATGAAAAATGCAAGATTCCCGGTAATGTTCATCGTTACCTTAATTGTTTGCTCGGCGTTAGTTGCTTTTAACAAGACAGACAATCAGCCGAAAAAAATTAAGACAGGTTACTTCAAACTTGCCGATGGTCTTACAGATAAAGACTATTTATCAGGCACTGTTATTTTCAAACTGAAAGAATCAAACAGGAATTTTGCAGGCATCAACTCGATCAGTAATGACAGGATTGAAGCCGCCTTTGCTTTTATCGGAGCTACAACTCCTTCAAAGCTTTTCGCGGATGCATTCAAACCTGCCGTTGAGATAATTAATGGTGAGAAGACTGCGGATCTTTCACTGATATATGTTGTGAAATATAATTCCGGAAAATCAATCGAAGATGCTGTCAATGAGATCTATGCAACCGGAGAAGTTGAATATGCTCAGCCGAAATATGTTCAGAAAGTATCATTCACTCCCAATGATCCTTCACTTGGTCAGCAGTATTTTATAAGCAGGATACAGGCGCCGGCAGGATGGGATATTCAGCAAGGTGATACAAATGTAGTGATCGGAATTGTTGACTCAGGCATTGACTGGGATCATCCGGATCTTGCAGCCAATATCAAGAACAACTACGCAGATCCTATCAACGGCATTGATGATGACGGAGACGGGTATGTTGATAATTTCAGAGGGTGGGATTTTGGCGGAGCAGACTATACAAATGTTGTTGGCGATAATAATCCCATGATCATGGGGTCAAACAATAGCCATGGATCGCATGTTGCCGGAGATGCTTCTGCTGTTACAAACAACGGAGTAGGTGTTGCCGGTCCCGGTTTCAAATGCAAACTCATGGGAGTCAAGTGCGCCGCAGATAATGATACAAGAGGACCGGGCGGACAAGGTTACATTATCACCGGCTATGAAGGAATCAGATATGCAGCAGACAGAGGTTGTGCCGTGATCAATTGCTCATGGGGTGGCGGAGGCGGAGGACAGTTCGAACAGGATGTCATCACTTATGCAACAGTCAACAAGAATGCTCTTGTTGTTTGCGCCGCAGGTAATGAAAGTTCAAATGCATCATTTTATCCGGCAAGCTATAAGTATGTTCTGAGTGTTGCATCTACAAATTCTTCTGATGTAAGATCATCATTTTCAAATTATGGAAATAATATTGATGTTTGTGCACCGGGCTCAAGTATCTACAGCACATTGTGGAATAATTCTTACGCAATCTTTGACGGCACATCAATGGCTTCTCCAATTGCAGCAGGTGTTTGTGCAATAGTTAAGTCACAGTTCCCAACTTACACCGCAATGCAGGTCGGAGAAAAAGTAAGAGTAAATTGCGATAACATTGATGCACAGAATCCTTCCTACATCGGACAGCTTGGCAAAGGAAGAGTAAATATGCTCAAAGCACTTACGCTTAATTCGCCTTCAGTAAGGTTGCTTTCAACAGTGATAACTGACGGAAACAACAATGTGCCTCAGCCGAATGACACTTTGAACATGACCGGCACATTCAGAAATTATCTTGAAGCAACCGCAAATGCTTCAGTCACAATAACGGCGAGTTCAAATGCAATAACACTTTTAAACGGAGCATCCACACTCGGCGCCATACCTACTTTGGGATCCGCAACAAACAGCAGTGCTCCATTCAAGGTTCGAGTAAATTCAAATGCTCCTGCCAATACAATAGTAACTTTCAAAGTCAATTACACAGACGGAGCTTATACGGATTTCGAATATTTTTCAGTGGTGATCAATCCGAGTTACTTCAACATGGATGTTAACAAGATCTCAACTACGATCAACAGCAGAGGCAATTTCGGATATAATGATTATTCAACTAATTCACAGGGAATTGGATTCAAGTACAACAATCAGGCGAACATACTTTTCGAAGGCGGACTCATCTGTGCTTCATCTGCTGCCAAAGTGTCGGATGTTGTGAGAGGATCGAATCAGGCGGTACAGAATACAGACTTTACCAATCTGATTCCGTTTCAGATCACTCAGCCGGGTGTAATCTCCAATCAGGACGGAAGCGCAATGTTTAATGATAATGGTGCAGGAGTTTCGAAGATCGGAATTGAGATTTCGTTCAACAGTTTCGCATTCAATGCAGCAGCAGATGAAGATTACATCATAATGAGGTACAAGGTAAAGAACACAAATGCAGCGGAGATAACAGGATTCTATGCAGGACTTTTCGGTGACTGGGACCTTGGTGATCAGGGCAATCTGAATAAGGTTGACTATGATCCGGCCAACAGGCTCGGTTATATCTGGAGAACTGATAATAATCCCGGAACGTATGCCGGCATGTCATTGCTTTCGTCTCCAAACGTTTCATACTGGGCAATCGATAATGACAATACAATAGCCGGAAATCCCTGGGGAATTTATGACGGGTTCACTGATCAGGAGAAATATCAATCGCTGTCATCAGGGTTAGGAAGAACACAGGCAGGCGGAACAACGGGAAGGGATGTTGCAAATGTAATCGGCAGCGGACCTTACAATATTCCCGCTAACGGTGAGATCACAATTGCGTTTGCCTTATTGGCGGGTGACAACCTTGCTGATCTTCAGGCGAATGCTGTTGCGGCAAGGAACAAATATAATTCACTTGTCGGCATTACAAA
>CALEVL010000078.1 GCA_937924675.1 uncultured Ignavibacteria bacterium
TTTGTCAGTACTGAATTTTTGTTGCTTATGCTTTTACAATTCTCATTTTGTAGAATGATCTCCAGACAAAGTACAATGCAACAGCAAGGAACACGACTCCAATGATCGGAGCTGTATCTCTGAACTGTTCGGTAATGGCAATCTCCATAGCAAGCAATCCGAACAGCGTAGTGAACTTGATGATAGGGTTGAGCGCAACAGAAGATGTATCTTTGAACGGATCTCCGACAGTATCTCCGATAACTGTTGCATCATGAAGAGGAGTACCTTTTTCACGCAAATCAACTTCCACAACTTTCTTTGCATTATCCCAGGCGCCTCCGGCATTTGCCATGAATATTGCCTGGAACAATCCGAACACCGCAATCGAAAGAAGATAGCTGATGAAGAATGATGCAGGTTCATAATTCCATTTTTCGGCGGGACTGCCCGGATTCTCATTCAAAACAGGTGCAGCCATAAATGCAAACGCTAAAGCAAAGCTGAACACTGCCACAAAAATATTGAACATTCCCTTTTGTGCATATTTTGTACAGATCGAAACCACTTCTTTTGAATTCTCTGTAGATGCTTTTAGAGATGCTTTCTCGTCTAGATTAATATTCTTCTTGATATACTCAACAGCACTGTAAGCACCGGTTGTTACTGCCTGAGTTGAAGCTCCTGTAAACCAGTAAATTACCGCGCCGCCGCAAATATATCCGAGGATCGTATATGGATTCAAAAGGTTTAGGATTTCTTCCGGCTGAACTCCCAGCACACCCTTGAGTACAAGTATCAGCGAGAAAATCATTGTAGTAGCACCAACAACTGCTGTTCCGATAAGCACCGGTTTAGCTGTTGCTTTGAATGTATTACCGGCTCCGTCATTTTCTTCAAGATAAAGCTTTGCTCTTTCCCAGTCCGGCTTAAATCCGAAATCTCTTTCTATGTCTCTTCCGTTCTTCTCTTTGTCTTCTTCGATGAGAGACAATTCATAGATCGATTGAGCATTGTCAGTTACCGGTCCGTAAGAATCAACAGCGATTGTAACAGGTCCCATTCCAAGCATACCGAAAGCAACGAGTCCGAAAGCAAAGATAGCCCTGTAATCCATCATTTCAGTAGGTATGGAATTTGAAGCAATATAGGCAGCATACATAAGTGCAAAGAAGACCATTCCCTGCCAGAATGCGGAAAAGTTTCCGGCAACAAATCCGGAAAGTATGGTAAGCGAAGCTCCACCTTCTCTGGAGGCAGTTACAACTTCTTGAACGTGTTTGGATTTCGGTGATGTAAAGATCTTTGTGAATTCAGGAATCAGCGCTGCACCAAGAGTTCCGCAACTAATTATTATAGAAAGAGTCATCCACAAATTGCTGCCAAGATGTCCAATGTACATGTTGGAAAAAATGAAAGTAACAATAATGGAGACTATGGAAGTAATCCAAACAAGAGTTGTAAGCGGCACTTCAAAATCAAGATTATCAACGTTGGAGTATCTTGCTTTTGAAATTGCCTTGTTAATATAATAGGATCCAATTGAAGTTATGATCATAAGAACTCTCATCAAGAAAATCCAGACGAGAAGTTCAGCTTGCAGATTTATGTCAGGAATGGCAAGTACGATAAAGCTTATAAGAGCAACACCGGTAACGCCGTATGTTTCGAATCCGTCTGCAGTAGGACCGACAGAGTCACCTGCATTGTCGCCGGTACAGTCTGCAATTACACCAGGATTTCTCGGATCGTCTTCTTTAATCTTAAAAACAACTTTCATCAGATCCGAGCCGATATCAGCGATCTTGGTAAAAATACCTCCGGCAATTCTAAGTGCCGATGCGCCGAGGGATTCACCGATAGCGAAACCGATAAAACTTGCGCCGGCAT
The DNA here is from genome assembly GCA_937924675.1 of uncultured Ignavibacteria bacterium. Classification (GTDB taxonomy): domain Bacteria; phylum Bacteroidota; class Ignavibacteria; order Tepidaquicellales; family Tepidaquicellaceae; genus JADJAH01. The sequence goes on from CALEVL010000078.1 coordinate 1,870, forward strand.
ATTCCCTTGGTACATAAAGGAAAATGATGAGCATCATAATAAGCTCAACGCAGATCAGCAGAACTCCGATACTCATACCTGCAGTTAGCGGAATATTCAGAAGCTTAAGTGGTTTTCTTTCGAGTGAAGCGAAAGCCATTCTGCTGTTAGCAAGTGTATTCATTCTGATTCCGAACCAGGCAACGCTGTATGAACCAAGAATTCCAACAACAGTCCATGTTAGAATCAAAGCGACACCGCCGATTGACTGATGCTGAAGATAACCGAAGTAAAACGATATGCAGGCGGCTATGAAAATGAAAAGTATGAAGAGGAATTTTCCTTGCTGAAGAAGATAGGTCT
>CALEVL010000079.1 GCA_937924675.1 uncultured Ignavibacteria bacterium
AGGAATATTTGATCGGATAACCCGGAACGAATTCCGGCTTTGTGATTCTGTACGGCCACACAGTAAGTACATCACCGGCAGTGAAAGCCATTGGAATTCCCTGTGAAGATCTCTTTGCACGGGGTTGCCACACATACATCACATCCATCGAGGGAAATCCCAGCGTCGGACTATTTGATCCCGGATTCTTGCTTGTATAGAACTGACTTGGAACAGGATCATAATCAGAAGCAAGAATATATGTAAAGTGATAATTGCCGAGCTCAGAAGTGTCAGGATCCCACAATGAGTTGCTGTCTTTATCCATGAATGCAGTATTCAATTGCCTCGGCGCTCCGGCTGTTGAGTCAAGTTCATCAATCGCAAACACGCTGAATGGAATATCAATCATATCAGCATAGGATGCATTGGATAAGTTTGTATCAAGCGGAACATACCTGTATGCCTTTGAACTCTGTCCAAAAACTATCTTTATTTTTCTAAGCGGTCCACCTGTCAGGATTGCGTTCTGTCCCGCAACGGGTGTGAAGAATGGTTTGTTCGCAATGACTCTTGATCTGGAGTTTCTAAATGTGCCCCCGGTCGGGAAACTCATTCCGATGCTTCTGCTTTGATACTGCCTGTTTGTTATCACCTTCGCAGTCTTTACTGCCTCAGTATCAGGACCTTCAAACCATAAGTTCGTTTCAGGTTCATAGGTCCAGCCTTTCTGATTTGAATTGAAAAACCTCGCTTCGTAAAGATTGTAACTGGATGTATATGCCGGATTCGGATCTGCTATGATTCCGGAGTCTTTGACCATGCTATGAATCAGCATCATTCCATCATAAACTCGAGCCGTATCCTGACCGCCGGAGAAGTCATAAATATTCTCAAGCGCCGTCGCAGTGATTCCGTTCTGAGTTTTTGTAAGTGTCCAGTTCAGCAGTGTACCGGTTCCTCTTATAGTAGAAGTATAGTTTGCACTGATGAGCCCAAGCAGATCTATAATGACGGGTGCTACTGCAAGATCTTTCTGATCAGTAGCCAACGTGTCTCCGTAACCATAACTTACTTGAGTTTCCGGAGCTTGTTGCTGTGGAACCGCCTTCACAATATTTTCTGAAACTGAAGAACTCAAAAGCTTAGGGAGAGAAATAATGCTTCCTGATGGATCGTAATAATATGCAGTTACGGCAAACTTGTATTCCGTTCCGTTCTTGAACTCACTACCGCTCACTGTATCTTTTGACAACTTGATCGAACGAGCTATTCCGTTGTCACTTCCTTTTTGTACAACTCCGTAAACGATTCCCTGATACTCTTCGAGATAAACGCTGTCACGTATGTCGGTTACTCCGTCAACGATGTCGAAGGTCTTTATCAGTATCGTATCTGATTCAGAAGGAGAAACATTGTTCGGACGAATGCGATAGATATTGTATCCCTGAAACTTGTAAGTACCGCCTGACACCGGATTCGCATAGCTTATTCTTTCACATGAATCATTCCACACAAGACTGATAGTTCCATTTCCTGTTGCGTAAGTGGTTACAACAGGGTTCACAGTCTTTATGCTGACATTAAAATTGTTCGCGAACAGATTCTTCAATGACTTTGAATAATTCTTCAGCAGAGAAACACTGTTTCTGTTGTTTGCACCCCTGGCGATGATCTGAGCAGTTACTATAGTCTGAGTATCTCCCGGATTTACTGTGCAGGGTCCCATTGCTTGCAGCCATCTTCTTCCCCCATTATTTACCTCGATCCAACCGGCTCCGGATTCAGGATCGCCTGAGAACGGAAAATTTGTGGGTTGCATTGTTGCCGGATTGACCCAATTCAAACCTCTTCTGGTTTTGCCTTCCATGTTCATATATGTCTCCCTGAAATTGGATGGGTCACCATAGAAGGGATCGCTATTGTAATATAAATTGAAGCAGCTCATACCGATAAAACTGTATCCGGGTTTCTCAGCAAGATTGTTGCTCAAAGGCGGATTAAAGAATCTTGCCGTATCACCGGGGCTGGCAACCAATGGACCTCTGAGTATCTGAAAACCAACTGCAGGCGGTGACAATCCGTAATTAGGATCATTGTTATCGAAATTGTATGTATAGGCAAGGTTTAGATTCGTATCACAACCTCCTGCATCGTCATTCGCATCACCAACGTCATCATCACTCCAAAGAGCAAAATAGCACTTGTTCCACGGAAGAGTCCCTTTGTTAATGATTCTTTGTTCAGTAAGGATAATGTTGCCGAGCGGGCTGTAATCTTTAACAAAGCACCAGTTGGTCTGAAGTATCTGAGCATTAAGTGGCGCGGTACTTCCGGCATTGTTGCCATGCGCTCCCGGATATCCGTCTGTGTAAGAATAGAACATCATCTGATCACCCATCATGAAAGGCTTCCCAAGCGAATCCGCATAAGCTCCCTGGTTGAAGGGCCAGTGAATGTAATCATAAGATGTAACATCACCCTTGTTGATCTTGTAGATTCGATATAAAGAATCATCTATGCCTTGAGGATTACCGTTGTTGTCAATATATCCGGGAAGATACTCGTAATCATATTCGACAATCGCGACGAGCGTGTCATTCCCTACAACTGCTCCGATCCACATGCCTGAAGCATAACGCGCAAATGTGTACGTAGTTTTCGGCCATCTAAATCCGGAATTCCCGGTCGCCGGATCACGGTTGAAACTGCCGTTGTTCCTGTACCATGTGCTGATACTGTTCGCATCCATCTGCTTGCTGCTGATGACAGCAAGTGGATTATCCTGATTGCCGGATCTATTGGGATCATCCGTGAATCTTGCTGAGCCAA
>CALEVL010000080.1 GCA_937924675.1 uncultured Ignavibacteria bacterium
CTGTTTCTCATCGATGATCCTGTATCTGCTTTTCATGATTTCTTCTCCTTTAATAAGTTCACATTCGACGTGATAAATGTAATTATACTTTTAGGGATATGAAACGGAGTTTCATGTGCAAGTGCGTTCCCAAAACTGGAGTTTATGAACGAGCGGTAAAGAGACATGAAACAGAGTTTCATAAGCAAGTGCATTCCCAAACAGGAGTTTGTGAACGAGCGGGAGGGGGCAAGTGCTTTATTGGAAGAGAGCTTGGGAAAGGGCTGAAGAGACATGAAACGGAGTTTCATGTGCAAGTGCGTTCCCAAACAGGAGTTTGGGAACGAGCGGGAGAGGGCAAGTGCTTAATTGGAAGAGAGCTTGGGAAAGGTCTGAAGAGATATGAAACGGAGTTTCATGTGCAAGTGCGTTCCCAAACAGGAGTTTGGGAACGAGCGGGAGAGGGCAAGTGCTTAATTGGAAGAGAGCTTGGGAAAGGTCTGAAGAGATATGAAACGGAGTTTCATGTGCAAGTGCGTTCCCAAACAGGAGTTTGGGAACGAGCGGGAGAAAATTCGACCATATAAAATGGGTCCCCGACAGAAGCACTCGGGGACGACAGGTTGTAGGACAACCTGGGAGTTTGGAAACGAGCGGGGAAAAGACAGATACATTGTATACAATAATTATTTGGGTTATTTTTGCCGATTGATTTTGGCTGTCCCATCCATCCTGAATCTGAAAACATAATCTTCAAACAACTTAAAATTCAAATGAAAGAAAGAATTCTACTGGGTCTACTGGTCTTAGCTTTTGCCATATCCGGCTGTTCATCAAGCAATATGTCCGGAGTTTCTGAGCCGGATGCTGCGCAGGCATCGCTTGATCTTGTCAATGTAAAAGACGACAAAGTCAAAGTAACTGTTACTGCTCCACAACAAATAGAGTCTGAGACAATATCTTTTCAATTGCCAAGAATCATTCCCGGTACGTATGCAATAGCTGACTATGGAAGGTACATAGAGGACTTCAATGCTTATGATAATTCGGGGAATAAACTTTCTGTTTTCAGAAAAGATACAAACACCTGGGTCATCAGCGGAGCTTCTGATCTTGCAAAGGTTACTTATCTGGTAAACGATACATACGACAGCGAACAAGGCGGAGCTTTCTCTGAAGGAGCTCATACGATCTTTTCACCTGCCGGCACAAACATTCTTGCCGGCAAGCAATTCATGCTTAATATGGGCGGCTTTGTGGGATACTTCACCGGTAAGAAGCAACTGCCTTATAAAATTGCTATAATTCATCCTCAGAATTTGCAGAGCTCAACAGCTCTCATAGATGAAAACCCAGCTATGAATGCTGACGCATTTACTGTTTCAAGATATGCTGATCTTGTTGACAATCCAATAATGTATTCTGAGCCGGACATTGCAACATCAAAGATCGGAAACATGGATGTATTGCTAAGTGTATATTCACCGAGAAAGAAAGAGATCAATGCACAGGCATTGTATCCTGATCTGGAAAAAATGGTGCGCGCACAGAAAAATTATCTTGGAGATATTAATAAGACCAAAAAGTATGCAGTGCTGACATACATAACCACAGGTGCAAAGGATGACGCAAAGGGAATCGGAGCTCTTGAGCATAACAGTTCTACTACTGCAATCTTTATGGAGTCAATGACAAGCAAGGATCTGATACACGTAATAAGTCACGAGTTTTTCCATACTCTTACGCCGCTCAATGTTCATTCTGAGGAAATTCAGGATTTTGATTTCAATGAACCAAAATTGTCAAGACATCTTTGGATGTATGAAGGATTTACGGAATATTTCTCACAGCATTTTCAGGTACATGAAGGACTAATGACTGAAGAGGATTTCCTTACTCAATTGGCAACTAAAGAAAAGACCTCTAAATTATTCAATGACAGCTTGTCTTTCACAGAAATGAGTATGAATGTCATTGATGAAAAAATGAAAGCACAATATCCGAACGTGTATGAAAAAGGAGCGCTGATGGCCATGTGTCTGGACATAATTATCAGGGATAATTCAAACGGTGAGAAAGGCATTCTGAACATGATGGGTGAGCTGTCAAAGAAATACGGTCCGGATAAGCCATTCAAAGATGCAGAACTGATTCCGGAAATTACAAAAATGACATATCCTGAAGTCGGGGACTTCTTGCAGAAGCATGTAGTTGAAGGTGTGCCCGTGGACTACGCAGAATATCTGAAGCGTGTCGGCGTGGAAAGGGCAGTTGTAAAAGAACCTACACAACTTGTTTTAATAATAGGCACAACTCCTTACATACGGATAGATACTGTGGAAAGGAAAGTCACCGCCGTAATAAATGATGATGCCAATAATTTTGTCAATGCCCTTGGCATAAAGAACGGTGATGAAATTATTGAATGGAACGGTCAGCCGATTGATGCATCAACCTTAATGGGAGCATTAATGACAACATACGGAATTCAGGAAGGAGCATACACAACTATTAGGGTGAAGCGCAATGGAGAGATGATCGAGTTGAGCGGAAATGCAAAGCTTAATTACATAGACGGTTCAGGATACAAGTTTGCGGATCCATCGAAGATGAAGTTGAAAGAAGCTTGGCTGAAGGGGTGATGCTGAGTTTGCTGATTGTGTTTGATCGTCAGAGTCACAGAAGAGCATAGCAGACACCACTAAGTGGCAAACTCATGAGGGCTAAAAGTCCCAAGCATGATTCATATTAGTTTGCCGTTGTTGGTGTTCCCAAAAGTTTGCATGAAAGCATTTCACAAAGTGT
>CALEVL010000081.1 GCA_937924675.1 uncultured Ignavibacteria bacterium
ATGACGGCGGACAGGCCTCATCCTAATTGCCGTTAAAAAATTGTGAGCTTTGGCGGCAACCTGCCTGAAGAATACTGAACTTCAACACTTTACGCAGGCGGGCGGGCGACTCCCTGCCCTGAGCCTGTCGAAGGGTTTCTTTGCCAAGCTTACTGTAGCCTGCCCATAGTCACGCTGAGCTTGTCGAAGCGTGCGAGGGGTCGTTCAAAAGAAAGCGGAAATGATTTTACGCTATGTAAATGGTTCGAACAAACTGTTTTCCAAGTAAAACGTTTTGGACAGATGTGCCCCTTCAGCAATGCTGACTTGAACAAGAGTTCATCGATAAGCTCTGTTGCTTTTCTAAAATCTGGAGTTAGTGCCGGGACGAGAAAGTATATTAAGCTGATATTTGTATTGTATAATAATGATCTAATAGATAGGTTCTTTTCAGGAACAAATTCACAAATTTTATTAAACAAAATTTAGGAGGAAGAAAATGAAAGCAAAGTTATTTATCTACTCTTTTCCTGCATTGTTGATTGCAGTACTATTGTCTGGATTTGGTTTGAAAGATCAGCCAAACAACAATGCACAGTCATCACCAAGAGAAATTCTGAATGAATCACCCGGTAACATTTCAGTTAATCCCCCGGTTACTGACGGAGCCTGTTCTTACACATGGGCTGCGCAAACTTCCGGTACCGCAAATCAGCTCTTAACTGTATCTACGGTGTCTTCCCAGATTGGCTGGGCTGCAGGCGTAGGACCAACCGTAATAAAGACCGTAAACGGCGGAACTACATGGACATCAGCAACCGGAACAGGAATCACTGGCGACGTTTACAACATTTGGGCAGTGGATGGGGATATTGCATTCTGTACAACTTCTCCAAGCAGCACGTTCATTTACAAGACAGTGAACGGCGGAACTACCTGGACACAAGTCTTTACACAAGCAGGTGGATTCATTGATGCTATACAAATGATCTCACCAACAGAAGGCTATGCAATGGGTGATCCTGTAAGCGGCAAATGGACTATTCTTAAAACCATTGATGGCGGAAATACATGGGCGAGAATGGCTACAGAGCCTGTAAATGCTGCAAGTGAAGCCGGCTGGAATAATTCTTTTTCAATCATAGGAAACACCATTTGGTTTGGAACAAATCAAACCAGGGTTTGGCGGTCAACTGATTTGGGTTTAACATGGAGTTCTTCTGCTACAACAGGTACGCTTAATACTTATGCGCTGCATTTTAACGGCGCGGGCGGTTCGGGATTGGGATTGGCAGGAGGAAGTCCTGTTGCCACGCCTTTGGTCAGATCAGCGAACGGCGGCTCCACTTATTCAACCGCCACTGCTCCCGGAACATCCGGAAATCTCAACGGGCTCGAAGGAGACGGTTCTGAATTTTGGTCAATCAGAAGCGGAACTATAGTTTATTACTCAAATGACCACGGAGCAACCTGGTCAACCGCTCATACACAAACCGGTGCAGTTTTTCAGGATATTGATTTTGTAGTGGAAAGTGGCTGTCCTGTTGGTTGGGCTGTTGGAAACGGCGGCAATGTTGCAAAGATGACCCCGCCTTTTACAAAGACTCTGCAGCTTACAGCTGTAATAGAAGGTTTCTGGAATTGCACTTACAACACCGGTGATACATTAACCGTTGAACTCAGAAGTGCTTCATCACCTTTTAATATAGTTGATGTTGCAAAAGGCAAAAGCGATGGAAGCGGAGACTTGACTGTCAGCTTCACAGCCGCAATTGCTGATAATACACCATACTATGTAGTTATCAAACACAGGAACTCAGTTGAAACGTGGACAAAAGCAGGTGGCATTTCCTGGCCAACGGCAACGACCGCAATCAGTTACGACTTCACAACTGCCGCTGCTCAGGCATTTGGCAGTAACCTGGTTTTGAAATGCGGAAAGTACAGCATCTACGGAGCTGATGTGAATCAGGACGGTACTGTTGACGGGTCTGATGCATCATTGATTGATAATGACGCATTCAACTTCATCAGCGGATATGTCATAACTGATGTTACCGGTGACGATAATGTTGACGGTTCAGATGGAGCTGTTGCCGATAATAACGCAGCAAATTTCATAAGTAAGATTACTCCTTAACATTTAGACTTTGAACACAGCACAGATTTCAAAGCGTGCTGCATTCATAAGCTTTACCTGCTTAGGCGGACTCATATATTTAATTGGGTCCGCCGGATAGCAGGCCTTCATAGGAATTTCAAACTATTAAAATAGTTGTACCGAGGTCGATATACACTATTCGCCATAATCCAGCACATAAAACTTCTTGTCTAATTATTTGAAATGAAATACAAGCGATCAGCTATGAATACCTGATTGCAAATAGGTCACATCTTCTAATTTCCGGCTACTGCAATTCCAGTATAACCAAACATCCATATAAGTCTCTCTAATTTACTAAGCATGGTCTTATAATGTAAAATCTCAAGCGTTCTATTGAAGAGAAGGTGAGTGCGGGTATCGATTAGGCGTGTGATTGCTACAGTGAATTTACTTGATCTTTGACTGCGTGTTTCATGTTTTTTAAATTCAAACTTAGGCATATTCAAAAAGTTTTCACAGATACTACTTGATGCTCACTCTATTAATTTCGACAAAATCAACAGGATGAATTTCATAAGTTATATAAAGGCGAAATGCTTCTTCATCATATTTCCCTTATATCTCATTGTGTTAACTACAGGTATTGCTCAGACGGATACGGGAAAAACCGTTAAACCCAAAGCTATCGATACTGCAAAATTTTCTAAGGCGATTGACAAGGCAAGGGAATTAGGCGAAGAAGCTGCCAAAGAATTGGCTGAGAAAAATAAAGAGAAACGGATCAATATCATTCAGTTGGCGCTGATAGATGAACTTGTAAAGCAAGAAAACAAAGTTAAGGATTACTTCAAGAAGGGTATTGATACTGCTGACATAAATCTTGAAATACGTTTATTAGAGGAACAATTTAAGATAGCTTCAGAAGATTTACTTAATGAGAATAGTGATTTTAAGACAATGAGGAATCTCAACACATCGGTACTTCTGATGAGAGAAATTGAAACGAGTTTGAAGGAAAACAGAAAAAGGGTTGAGGCATATCTTTCAGACCTTCAGCCCTATAGAGATAAAATTGATTCCCTTCAGAACGATACGCTTATATACAAGTTTCCAAAGGACTCCGCCATGTTCATGTCATACTTGGATAAGTTGACTAAGTCTGCGATCCAATTCGGAGGAACTGACAGTGTGCTGACAAGTACGATAAGAAGATTACATGATTTTGATAATTACATGGCTGCCCTGGAAGGTAATATAAGAACAAGCATAGAACTCATGGAGGCGCGAAAGCAATCCATAGCAGATAATCAATATTCAAGAGAGCTGGATGATCTTCATGTAGATGTGGAAGAAAAGGAACCGCTATCTGAGAAGCTAAATTATTCCTTTACAAAAGCAAGTCTTGTACTGAAATATTTTGTAAGAAACAATCTGTGGAGAATATATCTCGTCATGTTTGTGTTTGTCATTCTTGCATACTTCATTTTCAAAGTGAAACAGCGGCACAAAAGTTCTAATGTAAACGACACATTGTTTTCGGAAATGTCTGTTTTCAGATATCCTGTAGTTTCGTCAGCTTTCTTGAGTATTACGATCTTGCAATTCTTGTTCCCTCAACCACCGGTGATTTTCTCCGGTATGCTTTGGATTTTTTCTTCGATAATGCTTGCAATAATATTGTGGATGTCATTTTCAGGAATACAGCGTGCGTACTGGTTGTACTTCATTGCAGCAACCTTGGCAACTCTGATCATTGACCTGTTTCTAAAAGAATCTAAACTTGAAAGGTGGTTAATGCTTTTCCTGGCTGTAACAGGAATTGTTGCAGGCATAACGGCCTTAAGAAAACAAGTTCTTAAAAAAGATAATAAGACATTTAAAGTAGCTCTAATCTCATTTGCTTTATTGCTCCTGACAGGATCTGTTATTACAAATCTTTTCGGAAGATACAATCTCTCCAAAATTTACCTGACTCTTTGCTTCTTTGCATTGTTAACAGCTTATCTGCTTTATTGGGCATCTATACTTTTTTCACAGTTGATGGAAGTATCAGCTGAGGTTTACAGCTCCAAAGGAAATCAAAACTTCCGCGAAAGAGTTCAGAGAATACAAGAACGCATTCCTGTATATCTTAAATATCTCTTGTTTACAGGATGGATAATTCTCGTTGCCCGCAATCTTTATTCCTATGACCGGCTTTCAAATGAACTGATAGCATTCATGGAAGAGGAAACATCTATTGGTAGCTTTACCTTTTCGTTCGAAAAGCTCTTTTTGTTTGTGTTCATCATTTTTCTTTCGACTTTAATTTCAAAAGCAGTTTCACTTTTGGCAGACAGCGCTGACAACTCAGGAAGTGTAAGGGACAAATCCGGTCGCAAATCAAGCGGGCTTAGCAACTGGATGCTCCTGATCCGGATCGGGGTTATCAGTATAGGTACTCTTCTTGCATTTGCAGCAACCGGTTTTCCAATGGACAAGGTGACTATTATCATCGGTTCTCTCGGAGTAGGTATTGGCTTGGGTCTTCAAACCATTGTTAATAATCTTGTGAGCGGAATTCTGCTTGCGTTTGAAAAGCCTTTCCAGATAGGAGATTATATCGAAGTTACTGATGTGTCGGGCAGAATAAAAGAGATTGGGATCCGAAGTTCGAAAATTTCAACAGCTGAGGGTGCAGATATAATAATACCAAACGGAGATCTGCTTAGTAAGCATGTAACCAACTGGACTTTGAGAAATTCCATGAAACGCTCTGAACTTAGTATCAATATTAAATACGGCAGTCATCTGAATGATACTGTTGCAATACTTCAGAAGATCATGAACAATAATGAACGAATTGAAAAGTCTCCACTTCCTGAAGTTTTGCTGAATCAATTTGGCAGCGGTTCGGTAGAGTACCGATTATTATACTGGACGCATATTGAATGGGCAAATGAAGTGAAGAGTGAATTGATAATGGCTATTGAAGAAGAGTTTAAAAAGGCAGAGATTGAGTTAGGTTAGTAATCAATAAATAACCATCAACTTCGGATAAATGCAGGAAACAATCTAGCAGCGGAGAAAATTGTTTCTGACTCAGTTAATGAAATGATCTTTTCTCAAGTCGCAGTTTGTTGTCATTGCTTTGCTTAACTATCTGCAAACTTATTTCCAAACCTTTCTGCAAGATCCTCAATATCATCATGCCTGGCAATCTGTTTCTTCCATTCAGCAGGAATGCTGTCAACTCCGTATAATAACCCGGCAAGCGCGCCGGTTACAGTGCCGGTTGTATCGGTATCTTCACCCAAGTTAACTGCTTTGAGAACTGCATCTCTGAAATTATCCGTTGTAAGCAAACACCATACTGACGCTTCGAGTGTATGCGCCACATATCCGCTTCCTGAAATTTCATCCTCTGACAGTTCGTAAATGTTTCCCTTTAACAGACGGCTGAACAATTCAACCTCTTCCGGCTCAATTGAAATTGATTCAAGATATCCGGTTACCTTAGACTTCAGCTCATTATAAATTTCAAACTTGTCCATTCCATTTAGTAATCCGAGTGCAAACTCAAGATAGTAGAAACAGGCAATGACAGAACGAATATGAGCATGAGTTACAGATGAAACCTTTTTTGCAAGTTCAAATCTCTCGCTCACGGGTTTGTCTATGATATAGAACACAAGCGGTGCAATCCTCATCAGCGAGCCGTTGCCGTTGGCGCCTTCTTCCGTGCAACCGGATGTTAAAGGACTTGCGCCATTAGCGAGCCGGGAAAGGGCGCGTGATGTGCTGATGCCTATATCAAATGCATCTCCAAGCGGCGTCCAGTAATTCTCATCCCGCCACTTTAGAAAAGTTTCTGCAAGCTTGTTCAGATCAAATCCTTCGGTCAAAACTTCTGCAAGACAGAAAGTCAGTGAACTGTCATCAGAGAATGTTCCGGGCGGCTGATTGTATGAACCATAACCTGTCATTTCTTTCACGGGATTCTTGAGCACTGTCTTTCTGCTTCTGAATTCAACCGGAACGCCAAGTGCATCACCGACTGCAACTCCAAACAATAATGCTCTGATCTTTTCTTTAATTTCTTTCATCTTCTGTTTTCAGGTTAGATAAGTGATGATTTGTATAGATGTCATTCTGAATTTAATCAATGGGTTATCTGTAAATCTTGATTGCTCGTAAGAATAATCCGACATGCAAGTAAATTAATGAATATGATTGTTAAGTTCGATTGTAACTTTGGGTGAAATCCAAAAGGGAAATTTCTAAGACCAAATCTCTCCCAGAACTTCTCATATTTGTGTACAACACCGATGACAGGTAAGCTCAAAAATTTATCTCTGCCTTTGGTATCAACATTTTCACAAGCTCTTCGAATATTGGAAATGCCTGAGACTCTTTCACATTTGCCTCTTGAAGTGCAATGAATTCAACAGTCCTTTGTAAAGTCACACTATGAAGCAAACACTCATTCGATCACTCTGAATATCTCATCCACCGGTTTTTTCATTCTTGGAATCACTTCCTTATCAGGCTTACCAACTGCCACAAAAGCTATGAGTGAATACGGCTCCTTTATACCTATCAGTTCACTCAGTTTTTCTTTGGCAACCATTGCACCCGTCTGCCAGCAAGCGCCATAGCCCAGATCAACTGCGGCAAGCAGGAGATTTTCGATGGCTGCACCCATGGTCTGAATATCGGGATAGTTTCTGAGTTTGTTGATGTCGCTGTGAGAATATGAAGTCTGTTCAAGAACTTTGTCAATCACTGCGGTATAAGGTTCTGCCAGAACCGCTATCAGCGCCGGGGCTTTTGTAAAAATGGATGAAAACATTTCCACTGAGTTGATAACGCCTTCTGTTACCCGTTCATCATTTTTTGGAAGTATCTCATCGTATTTGGCTTTTACTGCATTAGCCATTTGTTGGATCAAATCCTTATTCTTGATTGCTATAAAACTCCATACTTCTTTGCCGCCAATGCACGGAGCACTGCCTGCTATTCTAACCATTTCCTTAAGTGCTTCCACAGGAACAGGTTCGTTCGTGAAGCTTCTTACCGAAGCTCTTTGGTCGACAACTCTTGTGAATTCCATCTTGTCATCAATTTTAAATTTTAAAAAACAATCGGATGCTATTGAAGAATGTTTGCTCGCTGTTAATACTTCTTTTCATTTCAAAATTAGTCTGTTTGCTTAAAGAATGAAAAGCAAAATGATTTGACAGCGCATTGACTCGAATCACACATTGTAACATCAAAGCAAACGAATGATGAGCAGAATCACAGCAACAGCAACTATGGTTGTGTAGATGATCTTATTATATTTGGCAAGCCAGTTAGGCAGGAAAATATCAAAGTTGTCCTTTGTTGAATCCGAATACTTGCGGGCAACAACAGTGACGGGACACATATTCTTGAACAAGAGCAACACAACACCTTCAAGAATTATGATTCCCAGGCATATCCATGTCCATACATTTATCCTGCCTGTTACTGCTGTGTAAAGCAGATAGAATATTACAACATTGAAGAAGATCCAGATGATAGTGTGGATCAACTTAACACCAAGAAGTTTAGCAGCGGGCTTCATTGTTTTGCAATGCGCAGAATTAGTTGATGTAATTTCAACACAGGCGAATCGGCAAAAATAGTTTGTGCCTTTGGAATAAAGTAGCCTTATCGGAAATGTTTCTGCCAATCGTAAACATTGCTGTCCAAAACGTTTCTTGAAATTTAAAATTGTGGTGAATGCAGTTCAAAGATAAATGCATTATAGAATGTCGCAGGAACAACCCGCCCGCCTGTCGAATTACTACTCACTTGAAGCGAATGACGGCGGGCGGGCGACTCGCCGCCCTGAGCCAAAGCCCTGAGCCGGTCGAAGGGCTGTCGAAGGGTTTCTTTGCCAAGCTTTCTTTGGCCTGCCCTGAGCTTGCCGAAGGGTTCAAAAGAAAGCGGAAAAACTTTTGACATCGTAGTTTATTAAATCCTACTCACCAAAAAATTCAAACGTTTTGGACAGATATGAATCGTAAAAACTGTATAAGCTGTTCGATTCCTCAGAGAGATTCATCCGCGTAAAACACATTGCAGATTATCTAACAGCTTAAACAAGTAATCTGCGGAGTTGCGAATTTTTAATTGCGCAGTTAACTGCAAACTGAATGTTAATCCAATGAATGAAAGTGTGCTGTCTTACTTTGTTGTTGTTTCTGTGAGCGGAAAATGTTGAATGTAAATAGTATTTGAATTTTGTAACTTTGGCACAAATAAGATAAAACAAAGGGAGAAACCTTTCCGGGTTAAGAAATATGATTTGGTATCTTGTCAGCATCAATCGAAAGAAAAAGTTTTTTGAGAATAGATAGACAATGAGAAAACTAAAATTGCAAATGCAAATATCTGTTGACGGATATGTTGCAGGACCAAATGGTGAAGAAGACTGGATCGTAAGGTCAGATGAAAAGCTTTGGCAGCTCATCAATGAATTGCCCGATAGTTCGGACACACTTCTGATTGGCAGAAAAATGGCAGAAGCTTTTATACCTCATTTTGAAGCATTTAAGCCTGACAGCCCCGCATTTGATTTCTCACAGAAAATGGTGAACATTCCGAAAATTATTTTCACAAGGACACTTGACAAACCATTCGGCAAAAACACTTCGCTTGCAAAAGGAAATCTGGCAGACGAAATTGCAAAGCTGAAAAACCAAAATGGAAAAGACATTTTGGTTTACGGAGGTGCCGGTTTTGTTTCTTCTCTTATTGCCGGAGGACACATTGACGAGTTTTACCTATTTGTCAATCCGGTGTTGATAAACAGAGGAATGAGAATTTTTGACCTGCTTGACAAACGACAGAAACTTTCCTTCATCAGTGCTATTCCATATGAATGTGGCGTGACAGTGCTTCGCTACAAATTAAACAGTGAATAAGTACAGGACAGCATCACAAATAATAGAAATCTCCTTGGAATATTACTTCGTGCTGGACTTCGGACTCTGAAACTAAGTGAAGAAAATGAATTCAAACGTTTTATAACTGTTGGTGTCCCGGCTAAGATTAGAACACTAACAATGCGGTATAAATTAAACAAGTTCAAAATTATACAATCATGGGAATAAAAATTATTGACCTCGGAAACAACGGATTAAGAGCATCCAACTTAGGTCTTGGATGCATGGGAATGAGCGCTTTTTATGGAGAGACAAATGAAACAGAATCACTTGCTGCAATTTCGCTTGCTCTAGAACTCGGTGTTAATTTTCTTGACACGGCTGAAATTTATGGTCCGTTTAAGAATGAAATTCTTATAAGCAAAGCCATTAAAGGAAGAAGGGATAAATTTGTAATTGCAACAAAAACCGGGGTTGAAGTAGATGATGCAGGAAATTTCCTGGGGATTAACGGAAGCCCGGAATACATTAAGAAGGCAATTGACCGTTCTCTGAAACATCTTCAAACTGACTATGTTGATCTTTACTACATTCATCGCATAGACCCGAACGTACCGATAGAGGAAACAATAGGAGCTATGGCTGAACTGGTGAAAAGCGGAAAGATCCGGTACATAGGATTAAGTGAAGCATCTTCTTCTACGATCCGTAAAGCTCATTCTGTTCATCCAATCTCTGCCTTACAGACCGAGTATTCTCTGTTTGAACGCAGTGTTGAAGTAAACGGAATTCTCGAAACCGTAAGCGAACTTGGAATCGGATTCGTTGCATATTCACCTTTAGGTAGAGGATTTCTCTCAGGTGAGATCAGGTCTATAGATGATCTTGCTGCGGATGACTGGAGGAGAAGCAATCCGCGTTTCCAGGGAGAGAATTTTGAAAAGAATCTTGAGGCGGTTGAAGAAATAAAGAAGCTCTCTAAGAAGAAGGGTGTAACCCCCTCACAGCTGGCTCTTGCATGGGTTCTTCAAAAGGGCTATGCAACAATACCCGGAACAAAGCGAAGAAAATATGTTCAGGAAAATGCTGCTGCTGCGGATATAGAATTTTCACAGGATGAGCTCACCGAAATAGATTCAATAGCACCGCTTGGAGTTGCTTCAGGCGAAAGATATCCGCCACAACAGATGACTGCTCTTAACAGGTAAGATTTTTATGATCTGATCCCGGATTTTTTTTTCGCATAGGAGCTTTGTAGAAGAGATTCTTTCTCATTCTCTAAGCCCCTCCAGTGCCCGTGTTCAACCTGCGAACATACGGAGTGGTCAGTCCAAACCTTCTTTAAACAAATACCAAATACAGGGACAAGACCAGGAAAATAAAAGCAGGCAAAGATTTCATTGGAGCGTCTTTGATCTTAAAATGCATGACAATTGCTCCAAGCATAAGTATCGCCATTCCTGCTGCTGCCGGTTTTACTAAAGAAGGCACAAAAATTCCTATTACCAGAAGAGATGCGAGAAGGACTTTTAATGAACCGATTATTTTCATAAACGAATCGGGCAAACCGTACGCCTTGAATTCCTCTTTCATGTTTTGCGCTGCGCCCCCCCGCCAGCTTGTTGGTTTACTGAACCGCACCAGCCAAACGTTGAAAATTGAAAGAGCTATAACTAACTGAATGACAACCGGTAACCATTCCATATTAATGCTGTTATTATTTTAAAAAAAGTTTTTTACGCATTTGACGTATGAGCAAAGACAATCTATACAGTTTTTAAGAAAATATATACGTTCAAAAACATGAAGAATATCGAAGGGAAAGAAAGCCAAAGGCCATCTTTCATTTTCAGTCTAACTCCAAATCCTAAGAGCATCAAGATTGCTAATCCACCTGAGGCGATCAATAAGATCAATTGAAACTTAAGTCCAACCAACAAACCGATTCCTCCCAGAATCTCCAGCAGTCCAACTAATCTTGTAAACCTCTCAAGTTCAAAACGCTTAAACTCGTTTTGCATAACAGGTGATGTAAACAAGAGGCCGCCGTATATCACAAACGAAACGCCTGAGAATACTACAAGAGCAATGAATATATTGGTCACAGAATGATTTTAGTGGTGTAACCCTAACTTACCCGTAATAAGTCCAAATAAAAATGTTGTTACCATACTCTATTTAGCATCTTCATTTAGGTGTCGCGAACAGGTTCTTCGATATCATCGTCTGAGGGTAACCAATCGGAAAATCATTCAGACTGCTTTCGTTTCCGATGAGTCTTCCACACAATTAGTTTTTCAAATGACGCAACAACTTACACCGGAATTTGCTGTGACGTGATGTTCCATGCTATACTCTCTCCAACTCTTCAATCAAGGCTTTCCGTAGTTTGTATCTTTCCTTGAATAGTTGAACAAGTTTTTCAACTTCCTGCGCAGCACCGAGTTTTTTCATTCTTCTCAAATATCTGCATGCGGTCTTATAATGATTCCTGCCGGTGTTCTGCACGAGATACTCCATGATGCATTTAGAATACAAGTTCGCTACTTCCATTGGGTAAAGGGGTGAAAGATATTTCTCATAAGTATCTAAAACATTAAGTGACGGCTCAATTGAAATGTGCTTCAACAGCCTCTCCCACTTTTCCTCCCGGATAAAAACCTTTGCAATGAGATTAAAATTTGGCCACCTTTCACCTGGCGTTAACTTTGTGATCAAATTTTCTACAAAATCATCCCACTTCTCCGGCTTAACATTTTCTTTCATTAACCGATAATAATCTTTGCTATACTTGAAGTCGTTGATGAAGATCTTTCTCGAGTATTCAACAATCTTCACTTTATCTTCCATGTTCAATGCAATATCCAACAAGCGGTCATGCCAATCGTCTACAAGTCCCGGACGCTCCTTAGAGTCAAGCTCTATACCGTCCTGTGCAAGCTTAATTGCGAGTTCATATTTCTTATTGTTTATGGCTCTTGTAATTGCATGGTGTCTGAAATACTCGTCTGACAGGTTATTGCTTATGAACTCCTCCACTTCATCTTCAGACTTTGTCTGCTCTATAATATGAAATTTTATGTGGAGGGCTTCTTTCTTTTCAAATCTACTTTCAGGAATTGTATCAAGAAGCTTGAGGATCTTCTGTGATTCTTTCTCATCATTCATCAGCATTGACGCCATTTCCATCATGCCAAGATGCCAGTCCCAACCGCTAAAAATGCGCCGCTCAAAACTGGATGTGCAATACTCAAACAACATCTTCCTTAACTCTTCCTGAAGTTCTGACTCTGCAAGATCCATTAGCAATTCAAAAGCGCCGTAGATACTATTTCCAAAATATCCGGAGCTGTCATCAGCATAATTGATAGTATCAGTTAGTTCTTCCATGACGGCCTGGCACACATAGATTGTACTCATCAGATTTTCGGATTCCAAATGTTTCCGGGCAGTTGTCAGAAACTCTGAAACCTCTTTCCCTGCCTGTGTTGCCCTGTAGCCCCAGAGAATCTTCTCTCTTCCGGTTGCCGACTTTAGAATCGCTCTAATCTGTTTTTTATAGAGGTCTTTGGATTCGCTGATGTTCATATAGGCAAATGATGAGAGAAAAGAGTTTCTAAAGGCAGTATCGGTTTCTGCTTTCTCTCGGATGAATTTCTTAAGCTCTTCGTGTGAGATTTGCTCAAGCAATTCATTTGACTTATCTGACTTGGTTTTCTTCTTTGCTGCTTTGGGTTTTGGGGAAGAAGATTTCTTAGGCGTAATCCCGGTCTCATCCTGTTGAAGATAAAAGATTACAGCAACTATGTGTTTGCAAATGGGACCAAAATCGTAAGGGCAGTTGCAGGAACTGCCTGTGATTATTCTCTTCTCGATTGTAAGTCTCACGGTGTATTCATCAGTACCTTCAACCATCGCCTCAAATACACCGGGTGAAATTTCTTCCGGTTCATGCACATGATTATTCCTGAAATAGGACAAGCCTTTCTTTAGAACATCATCTTCTATGTATTGCTCAAAATCAGTTAATGGAATTTTCATCGTCGAAATTCTTTATGTTCGGCAATAAGCTTCTCAATATGTTCAAAGTACGCTAATTACCGGAACCTGTAAATCCTTTTCAATTCTTCAAACACATTATATACAATTGGACAAATGGAGTAGTTATCAATCACGCCCCACAGTCTTGATACAAATGAAGATTTATGCAAATGGGGAAATGAGCTGCAATCTTTAGGACGATTCTCGTATATCGTGCACTTGCGATCAGAAAGATATCTGCAGGGAGTTTGGTTTAGAAACCGCAATCTTTCCGACTCATCTTCTTTGGTAAATTTCTCGATAAATGTTTCTTCAGATTCATTCTCCAATTCTGCCAAAAATCTGATATCCTTTCTGCTTACAGAAGGATACATGGTGGTACAGCAATTTCCGCAGGCAGTGCAGTCAATCATGTCAGAGACTTCTTTATATAATTGGTGAACTTGCCTGTCGAGTTTGTTCCCACTTACTCCCTTGAGGAAACTCCTGAATCTTAAATTTTCACGTTCCTTTTTTTCACCTTCGAGATTGATCTTCAGAAGATCAAGTTCAAGCGGTTTCATTGCTCAATAGTTTTTTGTTTGAGTGTACTTTAAAATCATTGGCCGGATTGAGTCATTCAAAACAGGTTGTCTGTTCTTTGTTGACCAAACATATTGGATCCACACTCTTACATAAGGCATGGTGGCTTGTAATTTTGTTCATGAATGATCTCTGATGTTCATATGATCTGATGTATCACGATAGAATTTAGTTCGGAAATTCACATTATGCAGTACAAAATTTTGTTTCCAGGGCTTAAGCCTAGGGGCAATAGATCATAATTTCAGAAGCAGAGGATACAATTATTCTGATGCGAAGCAGTTGTGGGAAATGATTCCATAACATTGCCCCGGATTTATCCGA
Organism: uncultured Ignavibacteria bacterium; assembly: GCA_937924675.1. Lineage (GTDB taxonomy): Bacteria > Bacteroidota > Ignavibacteria > Tepidaquicellales > Tepidaquicellaceae > JADJAH01. The sequence goes on from CALEVL010000081.1 coordinate 13,924, forward strand.
GGGTAGATGGTGAAGCAGTTCATTAACCATTTGCAATAACTAGTATCACCTGAACATGGCAATGTGCCTTGTAGTAAATGATATTGGAGTACAAATTCTCTTCAGTATTTATTCTATCCATCTTCTTCCTATCCAAATCAATTTCCAATCACCGTTCTCCTTTTTTAGCATCGCTACACCTCCTTCATATATTATCCTGAAAGGTATTAACGCATATTGCATGTCTTTGTCAAATATGATTTTAAAGGCCTCGGGGTATGAATATAACTGCCAATAATCTCCCAAATGACCGTACCAGATCTTCACATAATTCTCAAGAAATTTTTCTTTCTTTTCGCTTTGCTCAATAGAACGGGCCGGGTTCATAATGTCATCTGTACCAAGTGGAATATGCTGGTTTCCAAGAAATGAATTTAACAGCTTTTCATAACTTGAAGTAAGATACAGTGGCAGTTTGCTATTACAATTTATGGCCGGCCTGAAATTGACGATTGAATCTGTCATTGTATAATTCCTAACTGCAAATACATTTTCGTTAGGTCCGAACTTTTCAAGAACTTCATCAGATAGTTTTCCGTTAGTTCTCTTCAATAGTTTTTGGCTGGTAGAGTCTGATATGTTCTTTGTCAGATACTCAACAACATAGTCATCCGTTTCCTGTTCATTGTAAAATACCTTTTCAGTAAAATAGATTCTGATTGAGTTTTGTACGATAAGAAATTCTACATCTTTGTAAACATCATTTCCAAATTCAGATCCGCCCAGGCTGTCAATACTATGAGGTTTATAAAAAGCAGTAAATGCCTTATAAGTCTGACGGACAGTATCATTAAGGCCGGAGAGTTCGGCGTTAGAGATGGAAGGAATATTCTCGTTCCATTGAAGAAAGAATTGTTTCAATAATTCAGTTGACTTTTTCTTGTATGCGTTGTCTAGCAATTGTCTCGGTGATTGAGAGTTGGCAGATGCTGTAAAAAGCAAAAATAGTATGAATATAAAGAGTTTCATGAATCAAATTAAGAAGTTTCTGAGGAAAAATACAGAGATGATTCTCTGTGTGATCAGGAAGTCTCTCCATTCCCGCAGAATCACCTGCAATATTTGCTTTTCAGACCTCGCAACAGTTCATGTGGGGACGAAAAGATAAACCTATCCCTGCTATGTTTATCAGTTCCTCACCTCACCCCCTCCACAAAACACATATCCACCTTGCCCTTGTTCACGATATTGTACTACACTCAGGGTTTAGAATCTATGGATTTCCCTAATGGCAGATACAGGCAAGACGATCACTTGTCCGTTCGGATATTCACATAACAAATTCCTCAAAATCGGATGCAGTGACAACGGTGAATAAGCTCTCCGGATAGGCGCGTGAGAATGCCAAGGGAAGTTTTGTGTGGCCACTCCTTTTCCACTTGAATTCGAAAGCGGTCATGTTATTTCCGTTCTCTTCTATATAATCAACTTCCTGTTGCTGTGAAGTCCTCCAAAAATAAGGTAAGACCTTCATGCCGGAATAAGATATCTTCTTCATACGTTCGCCTATGAGAAAATTCTCAAACATAGCACCCTTGTCTGTCCGGGAATTCACGGGATTGAAATTTCTGATTATTGAGTTTCTGATACCATTGTCATAGAAATAGATCTTCTTACCTTTCCTGATTTCGTTGCGTTTGTTTCTGCTGAATGAATTTAACCTGAAGACCACAAAAGATTTCTCAAGGAGGTCAATGTATTTTTCAACTGTCTCATTGTCTGCCCCGATGGCTGATCCGATTTCTTTGTATGACACTTCACTCCCGACCTGCAATGCGAGCATTCTTAGAAGCTTATCTATCAGCACAGGCTTCTTGATCAATTCCATTGTAAGAATATCCTTGTACAGATAGCTATCTGCCAGAAGGAGCAGCCGTTCTTCTTCCTCACCGGGATTTGTCACTATTTCCGGGTAGTAACCATAAACGAGTCTGTGTTCAAGCATTCTCCTTTCCTCCAGTAAATCTGTTCTTTCAGCCATTTCCCTGAAAGAAAGGGGAAACAATGTGAACAAATATTTTCTTCCGGTCAGAGGCTCTGAAACTCTGTTTGAAAGTTCCAATGAAGATGATCCCGTTGCTATGATCTGGATATTCTTAAGATTATCCACAAAGAGCTTGATCACCAAGCCAATGTTTTCAATTCTTTGTGCTTCGTCAATTACAACAATTGAACTTTTCCCGGCAATTGATCTCAAACGCGTGGATGTTGCATCTGTCAGCATCTTCCTGACATCAGGTTCATCGCAGTTGAGCCATAATGTATTGCTGTTTCGATTATCTGTCACTTTGCTTATCAGCGTAGTTTTGCCTACCTGCCTTGCGCCATATACAATAATGCTCTTCCCCTTGAACAGCTTTCCCTTAATCCGACTCTCTATAATTCTGTCAATCATGTCACAAAACAACAATTTGCGATTACAACCGCAAAATATTATAATATTCTGCGGTTACAATCGCAAATTCTTCAGAATGCTGTATGTTGGACCGGGATGACCGGTAATCGCTTTCTGAATTCTTGAATTCAGAAATGTGATTTCCTTAGTCTGAAGTAATTTATAGTTATTCACCTCACCCCTCCACAAAATACATATCCACTTCTCCCTTGTTCTTTGCCTCGATCTTTCCTCTGTGCACGCATTTGAATTTGTCCTTTACAAGCTGATATGTGCTGCCGGAGATGTTGATCTTTCCGGCTTCGCCGTGCTGTTCCATGCGGGCGGCCATTGTTACGGAATCACCCCAGATATCATAAGTGAATTTCTTCAGACCCACAACACCCGTAATTACCGGACCCGTATGTATCCCTACGCGGAATTCAAATGCGGGAAGATCCTGTATCTGCCTCGTCATCGCGAATCCTTTTATGAATGTTATCATGTCAAGCGCAGCTCTGACTGTACGTACGGCATTGTCAGGCACAGGCTTCGGCAGACCGCATGCGCACACATAAGCATCGCCGATGGTTCTGATCTTTTCGAGTCCGTGCTTATCAACTAACTTGTCGAATGCCCTGAAACATTCATCAAGCTGTGTTACAAGCTCCTGCGCGGAAAGTGTCTCTGCTATGGCAGTGAATCCTTTGATGTCCGCATACAGGATCGTCACCTCTTCATGGTTGCGCGCATAAGATCTTCCGAACTGCTTTAGTTCAGCGGCAATTTCCTCGGGAAGGATATTCAGGAGCAAAGATTCGGAACGGCTCTTTTCTTCTTTTAGCAATTTCAGATCATTACGCGCCTGAGTAAGATCTGTGAATCGGCGGTAAGCAAGTTCAAAAACATTTCGAAAACGTTTGAAGAGTCCGACCTCATCTTCATCAAGAGGATGATATGTTGAAAAGCCAAGCGCTCCTGTGCCGAGCGAGTAGAAATAGAAATTAAGGGACTTAGAATTTCTGAGGTGTTCGTCTACATACTGTCCTGCATTCTTCTGGTATTCGAGATATTCTCTTATCTTGGTGTTGTCGAAAGAAGTCGTAAAGAACTCATCCGGTCCGTCAAGCATTTTATGAGCAAAAGCTGACACATCCGGCTGAGCTTCATAGTCAACTTCATAAATGCTTGTTTCATTATCGAGTAGGAAGTAAACGAAATTTATGTATGAATGCTTGGCTTCATCAAAGACGGCAGTCTGAACATTGCGAATGTTTCTGATGCCAAGAATTATAAGCTGATCCGAAATCATGCGGCATACATCAAGCATGTCTTCGGGCTTTTTCATTTTCATGGCAACTGCGCGGACGCAGTCTAAAGCCCGTTCAATCATCAGCTCGCGTGACTTTGCTTCGAGCTCCTTTTCAATATCCTTTATATTATCGCACAGACGTGAGATTTCATCAGAGCTGAGTTTGCCTGAATTAAGACTGTCGAGAATATTTTTGATGTTCTTATTCAAATGCATTTAGTGAATATCCAATCCCGGAATGACAATTTTTCTATGCTGATGTTCAGAGGCGAAAAATATCATATAATAAGGAGTACTGCGAGGTAAATGTTTTTGGGAAGGGGATATAATCATTTCAGCCCTTCGGGCTTTATCACGAACTATTCGCCTTCTGTGAGCATGTCACCCCTTCGGGGTTTTCGGTGTTGCATCTTCACAGCTATAATCATTTCAGCCCTTCGGGCTTTATCACGAACTATTCGCCTTCTGTGAGCATGTCACCCCTTCGGGGTTAGTGGATTTGCAACATCAAAGCTATAATCATGTCAGCCCTTCGGGGTTTGTGAAAATGCAGATGTCAATCTCTTGTTACAATATTTTGCTATTACTCTATGAGGTGATTATCGAATGAGGTGGATGAGCAGTCAACCCCGAAGGGGTGACAAGATTATAGAAGCAAATAGATAAGCATCCAAACCCCGAAGGGGTGTTATGATTATAGAGTCAAAGCTAACAACTCAACCCCGAAGGGGTGACATGGTTATAGAAGCAGAGCAATAAACAACCTAACCCCGAAGGGGTGATATGGTTATAGAAGCAGAGCAATAAACAACCTAACCCCGAAGGGGTGACATGATATAAGGATCAATTCTATGAACATCATAACCCCGGAGGGGTTATACGAATCAATATGATGTGATTTTTTGCAGTTGAAACGAACTATAAGTTATAATAGATTTGCAAAGTTGACATGATCAATAAACAGATATGTTTATTGAATACGGCCGAAAGGGGATAAATTTCATTGGTTACTCAATTTCTGGAGATTTTCCCTTGTATATTTTGAATTCAACAATTCGAAAACTATGAAAAAGAAGGAGGAACATTATGGCAGGAACATTCACTCAAATTTACATTCAGTTTGTATTCGCTGTCAAAGGCAGATCAAATCTATTACATGAATCTTGGCGGCAGGACGTTTTCAAATACATTGCCGGAATCATAAAGGGTAAAGACCAAAAATCAATTATCGTAAATGGTGTTAGCAACCATGTGCATGTCTTCGCAGGTCTAAAACCATCAATGCCAGTTTCAGACCTAATACGTGATATAAAGAACAACTCGAGCAATTTCATAAACGACCAGAAGTTCCTCAAGGGAAAATTCAATTGGCAGGAAGGATACGGAGCTTTTTCTTACAGCCACTCCCAATTGGATACAATTTATAAATATATTCTAAATCAGGAACAACACCACAGGAAGCAATCATTCAAAGAGGAATATCTAAAACTTCTAAAAGAATTTGAAATAGATTATGATGAGACATATTTATTTGATTGGTTGGAGTAATAGTATAGGGTTTCAGCAATTATTCTTTTCATAATACTCAAAGTGACCTTTCTGTAAGGATGGGAGCAATTTTTATGTCACCCCTTCGGGGTTAATGGGTCTGCAACATCAAAGCTATAATCATGTCACCCCTTCGGGGTTAGTGGATTTGCAACATCAAAGCTATAATCATGTCAGCCCTTCGGGGTTAGTGGATTTGCAACATCACAGCTATAATCATGTCAGCCCTTCGGGGTTAGTGGGTTTGCAACACCAAGGCTATAATCATGTCAGCCCTTAGGGCTTTGTGAAAATCACAACGCTGTTCTCTTGTTACAATTTTTGCTAGAACGCAGACAACCCCGAAGGGGTGACAAGATTATAGAAGCAGATAGATATGCAGCCAA
>CALEVL010000082.1 GCA_937924675.1 uncultured Ignavibacteria bacterium
GTACTGGTAATATGATGTTTGACATGCTCCGCCCACAAATAAATTTGTGGGCTGGATGTTGGGAAAACTGTACAATTGTTTCAATCAACTCAGCCCACAACTTCAGTTGTGGGCCGGGGCAGTTGCGGGCCGGGGAGTTGCTGGCAAGCAAGAGTTAGCGCATCATTTATTCTAAGGAGCTTAAATGGAAATTATTCCCTGTATACAATTGAAGATTGCTATTCAGATTCTAAAATCATAATTTGGCAATGAATTTGAACAATCTACCTTTCATAGTAAGCTCTTCAACGAAAAGCGTTCTGCTTAAGTTTAAGAATTTTCAATTCTTATTTTTCAAAACACATTACAAACTAAATTCAGAAAGGAAATACTGTAGATGAAAAAGCTAATCTACTTATTGCCCGTCTTAATCATTGGCTTTATGATAATGACTGGACAAAGGGTGCCGGATGAAGCAAAATGGAACCAACCTATGCAGACAAATATTTATGATCCGTCTGCAACGTATTCCAATGCATTGCCGGTTGTTAGAGAATATTTTAATCCGAATGCGGTGTCCAGAATTATCAGGACACCGCAGGAAGTTCTGGAAGTAACTCCGAATGTAAGAGTACTTCCAAGAACAAACAGCTGGCAGAGTGAAGTTGATATTACAAGACATCCTCTAAACCCGCTTATAATGTTTGGTTCGTCAAATGCTATCAGCAATATTTCAGGTACACTTTTCATTAGTGAGGGAGTATATGTAACTACCAACGGCGGTGTTACATGGTTCGGCTCTGATACGCTTACCGGTTCACCACTCGGAAATCACGGAGGTGACCCGGGAATTACCGTTGACAAGAATGGCAATTTCATAATGTCGCATCTTGGATTCTCAACTTCAGGTATGTTCGCAAATTATTCTACAGATAACGGACTTACGTGGTCACCAAATGCAACTATTACTTCAGGTTCTCAGGATAAAAATCTTGCAGGAACGGATGATGCTCCTGCAAGTCCTTATTATGGCAGATCCTATGTAGTGTGGTCATTGTTCAATCAATCATCACCTCCAATCGGAATATCATACACAACAAACGGCGGAGTTGCATGGTCATCTGTAATTCAGATTAATACTTCCGCTTCAGGACACTATTCACAAGGATGTGATGTGAAAGTCGGACCAAACGGTGATGTATATGTTGTTTGGGCTGCGCCAATTTCCGGCTCACCGTTTACGGAAGACTTTGCTGGATTTGCCAAGTCAACAAACGGTGGTGTTAACTGGGCAGTTACTGATAACATCTTCGACATGAATGGTATCAGAACAACTAACCTTAACGGCTGGGGAATAAGGTCAAACAGCTTCCCGAGAATTGATGTTGACAAAAGCGGCGGTGCCAGAAACGGATGGATTTATGTTGTAACAACAGGCAGAAGTATTGCTCCTGCTGGAAATGATGCAGACGTTTTACTTTATAAGTCATCAAACGGCGGTGCCAATTGGTCAACAGGCATAAGAGTTAATCAGGATCCGATCAACAATGGCCGCGTTCAATGGCTTCCGGCTATCAGAGTTGATGAAGCAGGTGGAGTCAACATTGTCTATTATGACAACCGCTCAGCCGCAGGAGATTCAGCAGAAGTGTATATCTCAAGATCACTTGACGGCGGAAATACTTTTACGGATGTACTTGTAAGCGATCACAAATTCAGACCAAAGGCAATTACCCTAAGTGGAATTGCAGGCGGTTATGCAGGTGACTATATAGGAATTACTTCAGGAAACGGAAAAGTATGGCCACTTTGGATGGATGATATCACAGGAATCTATCAGGCATGGACATCAGCAGTTCAGATTCAGACATTTCCTCTGAATGCATTCAATCTTCTTACGCCACCGGCAGGAACAAGGATAGAGACTCTTCCAAACAATACAACACAGTACAATATTACTTGGGATACTTCAGCTTCCACGGCATCATACAAGTGGATTTACGGAAGTCCAACTCCTAATCCAAGAATCCTATCACTTCAACCGACAGGTAATTCACTTACAGTTACCGGCGGACAGCTGGATAATATCCTTGCAGGTTTAGGCCTTAATCAGGGTGATTCAACTGTAGGACAATGGGATGTATGGGCTTTTAGAAATAATCAGGCAAATGATTCTCTTAAATCTGCAAATGGTCCAAGAGCAATTACTTTCAAAAGAAAGAAGCCTGTTCTTACACCGTTCAGTCTTGTTTCACCTCCGAACAATACAACAGTGCTGACACTATCCACCAACACATCACCGGTTGATATTACTTGGAGAAAATCAGGTGAAGCAGTTAAATATAAATGGCTATATGCAACACCGAATTTCAATACACAGTCTAACATTAAGTTGTCTGTGCAATCAAACAATTCCGGCTTCGATTCCATCCTGACTCTAAGGAATTCAAATATTGATTCCATACTTGCAGGATTCGGAGTCAACGTCGGTGATTCGTCAGTCGGGCAATGGAGAGTTTACGGCTACAGCGTAAATGATTCACTTGCGTCAACTCAGACATATAACGTAACTCTCAGAAGAGGTATTCCTCCGACAGTTACAACGTCAGTTGATTCTTTGGTTGTAAATCTTCCTTTTGGCGCAAATCAAACGGACAGAAATCTTGTGATCGGCAATACGGGACAATTCCCTCTGAACTGGACAATTTCTGAAACTTCTTCAAATCTTGACAATTCAGGCGCTAAGCCATTTACATTATCTGAGCAGGCGATAAATGAGATTATCAATGCTCCAAAAGGTTCACTTGATATTTATCACGGTCCCGAAGTTACAGACGGACAAGGCGGACCTGATCTTGGCGGTTACAGATGGATTGACAGTGATGAACCGGGCGGACCAACTTACAATTGGGTTGATATTTCAACAACGGGTATTCAAATCACAACCTGGACAAGCGGTACGGCAGACGACGGTTCTGTAGTTGTTCCGCTTCCGTTCAGCTTCACTTACTATGAGCAACCGTATAGCCAGATCAAGATTGTAACTAACGGCTGGCTCAGTTTTGATGTTGCATCAACAAATAATTCATTCAGTAATGCAGCTGTTCCATCTACTGCTGAGCCGAATCTTGCATTGTATCCGTTCTGGGATGATCTTGATTTGAGAGTATCAGGTGCAGTTTATTATTTGAATGATGCTCCAAACAACAGATTTATCATTCAGTATAAAGATGTTCCTCACTATGATCCTCCGGGTGGTGGCCCATACAACTTCCAGATAATTCTGTATTCAGATGGAAGAATTTATTATCAGTATCAAAGCATGGTTGATCCTGTGAATAGTGCTACAGTTGGAAATGAAAGTCAGGGTGGAACAACCGGACTACAGATGGTATTCAACAACACATATCTTCATAACAATCTCGCTATCAAGATTGAAAAAGGTCTTGCTTGGGTGGATGCAAATCCGACATCGGGAATTATCAATCCGGGATTGAATCAAAATGTTGTTGTAACCTTTAAGTCAATCGGACTAAGTACCGGCACATATTCAGGATTTCTCAAAGTGAACAGCAATGATCCATTAAGACCTTCAAAGGATGTCAGAGTCAGATTGAATGTTGGTGCAGTTGATGTACAGAACAATGTCCTTGGAATTCCGCAGGAGTTCGCTCTCTCGCAGAATTATCCGAATCCGTTCAATCCTTCAACTAAGATAACTTACGCTATCCCGCAGGCATCATTGGTAACTTTGAAAGTCTATGATATTCTTGGAAAAGAAGTCATGACTCTGGTCAATGACCAGCGTCAGGCAGGTTATTATGATGTTGACTTCAGCGGAGCAAATCTTGCCAGTGGAATGTACTTCTACAAACTACAGGCAGGCTCATTTGTTCAGACGAAGAGAATGATGCTTATCAAGTAGTCAAAAGTAAAAAGTAAATAGTTTCAAAAAGAGATCGGGCGTTGTTAATAGCGGCGCCCGGTTTTTTTGGAATTAAAAATTAGGAATTAGAAATTAGAAATATGATTCATGCCATTTCCAGCAGAATGTAAAGGATTTTTTCAAATCAACGGCGGAATGTATAGGCTATTTGAAAGTGGAATCTTGCGGCTCAATCTTTATGCTAAGAAAACATGCCGGCGGGAACTTATCTATAAAGAATTCTGTCAACCACTATATCAAATTATATAAAACACATAACACTGCAATAGATGAAGTCAGGTAATTTCCATTTGAAAGAAATATCAATAGACTTAGTGTTGAAGAAATACTTTCCCTTGCTTTTCCTTATTATGATGACCTCACAGGCCGTACAGGCACAAACAGACTTCCGGCTCTCCATGGAAAAATTTCAGCAAAGCAGAAATGATATAAATCGCACAGCTATGATCGTTCTCGGCTCATGGGCTGCCGGAAATATTCTTACCGGGGTTTACGGAAATTTCAAGGCGAAGGGTGAAGCAAAGTACTTTAATCAGTTCAATGCGATGTGGAATGTTGTAAATCTTGGAATAGCAACATTCGGATATCTGAGCGCATCCAATTCGGATCCTTCGTTGATGGGTAATGCAAGCATTTTCAGCGAATACAGTTCGATGCAGAGTTTCCTATTGCTCAACGCCGGACTCGATGTCGCATATATTGCAACAGGATTGTATCTTAAGGAGAAATCAAAAAACTCATCTTCCGGAGAGCGGCTCAGAGGATATGGAAACAGCCTTCTGCTGCAGGGAGGGTTTCTTCTGCTTTTTGATACGGCATTGTATTTCATTCATCAAAGCAATGCATCAGTAAATCTTTATCCGCACATCGAAAGTCTGACAGCAGGCGGAGTGGGTTTGATAATGAACATAAACTTCTAAATCAAGAATGAAAACATTTCTCATTGCAGGTGGCACTTCAGGGATCGGACTCGAAATGACAAAGCTATTGTCCAAAGATTATGACGTAATAGTAATTAGTCGACAGAACAGGAATCTCGATGATATCTCAAACACAGCATTCTATTCTGCCGATGTAACAGATTCTTCCGCGCTTCCCGACATTAACGAACCGATACATGGTATTGCTTACTGTCCCGGTACAATAAATCTGAAGCCGTTTCGCAGCCTTAAGGCAGAAGATTACAGAAATGACTTTGAGATCAATCTTCTCGGAGCAGTTAATGTGATCGGAAAATATTTAAACAATTTGAAAGCTGCCGGCAACGGCTCGGTTGTTTTGTTCAGCACGGTTGCAGTTCAGACCGGAATGCCGTACCATGCATCAGTAGCGTCTGCAAAGGGAGCTGTAGAGGGACTAACACTTTCTCTTGCGGCAGAGTTTGCGCCTACAGTCAGGGTCAACTGTATAGCGCCGTCTGTTACAAATACTCCTCTTGCTGAAAGGCTTCTTAACAGCGAAACAAAGTTGAAGTCATCCGAAGAGCGTCATCCTTTGAAGAAGATCGGTAATGCGCAGGAAATTGCTGAGCTTGGCAGATTTCTTCTTTCGGAAAATTCTTCTTTTATAACAGGACAGATAATCAAATCTGACGGGGGCTTGTCTTCAGTCAGATTGCTTTGAAATTATTTCCATAACAGAGAAAGATTGGAACCTGTTAGTTGAAAGATTAACCCTTTTATAAGGTTGAGGACCTTCCAAATGAGTCCCGGTAAACTTATGACAGTGGGGCGGAGAAAATTTACTCTGGAATTATCCAAATCCGTTTTATCCTTCAACGAAGGTAGCTTGCGCTATTCCGCAAACATCATTGGTAACATTGAAAGTATATGATGTTCTCGGTAAAGAAGTAATGACACTTGTGAACGATCAGCGTTAGGCAGGTTATTATGATGTTGACTTCAGCGGAGCAAATCTTGCCGGCGGAATGTACTTCTACAAACTGCAGGCAGGCTTATTTGTTCAGACGAAGAGAATGATGCTCAACAAGTAGAATTAGGAATTAGGAATTGAATAGATATTTGATCCTGATTTGCAAGCCCCTGCAATAATTAAGTTGTGATAAAGCCCGGGCAGTTGTTCCGGGCATTATCATTTGGTATCGTTATTGGTTGTTTACTTCAAACACTGCTGTACTATTTCAATTCGTAAACAATTTTCCAAAGCACTCTGCCTCTTCATTCCGTTCCGCAGTTTCACTGCAGGAAGTTCTAATATTAAGGAGATGATGAAGCTTACGAACATTGTCATCTCTCAACACTTTAAGGAAAAAGTCACAAACAGATTCCCGAGTTCACAATTCTCAATTCCTAATTCCTAATTCTCGCTTCCCTTCAGGTTCCGTTCAGAAAGATTCCCGATTGCTTGCCTTGATTAAGTACATCATTACTCATAATTTTCCATCGGCTAATCAAACAGTGCAGAGGGATTTTACCTCTTCCCCGATCACTTTTCCAGGTCTTGAATAATGCACTAATTTTATAAATCATTAACCAAAATCAAAAAATGAAGAAACTATTTCTCATTGTTTGTCTTCTGATGACGGCGAATATCTTCGCTCAGAATGTTCAGGTTACCGAGCGGCTGTCTAAGAAAATGCAGACAATAAATCCTATTGAATATACACGTGTCCTCATTCTGCTGAGTGACAGGGTGGATATCGAATCACTTGATATGGAGCTTTACAGGATCAATGCGCCACTTGATTACAGGGCACAAACTGTTGTCTCAACTCTTAGAAACAAGGCTCAGCAAACTCAGGGACCATTGCTTGATTATCTTGAGAATGAAAAGAAGAACGGCAAAGTCAAACAGGTGATTGGTTATTGGATAACCAATTTCGTATTTGTTGAAGCTACTTCTGATGTCATTCGCAATCTGACCAAAAGAAATGATATCGAGCTTCTTGACCTTGATGCTTTAGTTGAGCTTGACAAGCCAATGCAGGATGAATATACAATGAACAATACCGGAACCGAAGCTGCCGAGATTGGACTCAAGGTCATCAAAGCGGATGTTCTTTGGAGACTCGGATATACCGGCGCTGGAAGAACTGTGATGCATATCGATACAGGCGTTGACGGTCTTCACCCGGCTTTAGCTCCAAGATGGTGGGGCAACAACGGAAAGCCATGGTATCATGCATGGTTTGACCCGATCGCTCCTTCAAGCACTGCTCCGTTTGATTGCGGCAGTCACGGAACACATACCATGGGCATAATGTGCGGAAGAAATTCTGTTTCCGGAGATACCGTTGGTGTTGCACCGGATGCATACTGGATGTCAGCCGGTGTTACAGATTGCCCGGGAGCTTCATATCCCTCAATGAACCTTGCAGCCTATCAATGGGCAATGGATTCAGATACTAATGCTGCAACTACTTTTATGCCGGATGCTATAAGCTGCTCATGGCAGGATCCGTCAGTAACAGGTACTGCGCAATGTGCATCAGTTTATGTGTCTGCTCTTAACGCACTCGAAGCAGCCGGGATTGCAGTCTGCTTTTCTGCAGGTAATTCGGGTTCAGGAGCTTCCACTATCACGCCACCAAAAAATATAAATACAGATTCAGTAAATGTATTCTGCGTAGGTGCAGTTGACGGAAATACAGTTGGTACTCCGATTGCCAGTTTCTCAAGCCGCGGCCCGTCAATTTGCGGTGGTACGGGAACTCTGCTCATCAAACCGGAAGTTTCAGCTCCCGGTGTAAATGTCAGGTCTTCTTTGCCAAATAATTCTTACGGAAATAATTCCGGAACTTCAATGGCTTCTCCGCACGTGGCAGGAGCAATCGCAATACTCAAACAAGTTGCACCAAATATGACAGGAAGACAGATAAAGGCAATTCTGTTTTCCACAGCTACTGATCTGGGAGTTGCAGGTGAAGATAATACATACGGAAAAGGTTTGATCAATCTCGAAGCTGCATTCCAGCAGATGGGATTGTTTCCGCTTAATGCATTTAATCTGCAATCGCCTCCCGCTAATGCGAGAGTAGAAACATTCCCGAACTCCAGCACACCAGTCACAATTAGCTGGGATACTTCTGCAACAGGGGCTCAGTACAAATGGATATTCGGAAGTCCTACTGTACCGCCACGACTGATTACACTCCCTTCGGGCTCAAACAGTGTTACACTTACTCTGGGGCAGCTTGATCAGATTCTTGCAACAGCAGGAGTTGCACAAGGAGATTCAATCTCAGGACAATGGGATGTATGGGCTTTCAGAACCAATCCTGTTGATTCAATCAAAGCAACAAACGGACCGAGAGCAATTAAATTCAAAAGAGGAAGGCCGCAACTATCAGCTTTCAATCTTAACTCACCACCTTCTGGTGTAACCGTAACTACTTCACCATTCAACACATCATTGGTAAACATTGACTGGAGAAAATCCGGTGAAGGTGTTACCTACAAATGGAAATTCGGAGCACCGACAATCTCTACACCTATACTAACGGTTCCATCCAACGGCGGCGGCTATGATACTTCGCTCACTGTTCCTAATAATGCACTCGACGGAATTCTTGCCGGACTCGGACTTAACCCCGGCGATTCAGTTGTTGGCCAATGGGCAGTATGGGCTTACAACGCAACAGATTCATTGAGATCGGCCACTGCATACAACATAACATTTAAACGCCAGTCAAGAGGCGATGTTGTTATTGTTTACGATTCAACAGTAACCGGATGCAGAACTTCCCGTGATTCTGTTATCGCAAATCTCAATACGCTTGGTGCTTCTTATGATCTGTTCAACAGGAAATCAAACACCACAGGAACTTCATCAATATCCTTCAGAGGCTACAAGAAAGTAATTCTGCTTGGTGAAGGTACTTCTATAGTATCCAATGTTGTGAAAGATTCAATCAAATCATATCTCGCATCAGGAACAGCTTCAGTAAAAGCTAAGCTTGTAATAATTGCAGAAGATGTCGGTTATCACTTTGACAGAGCTGCATCTACATATTACGATCCGACCTTTGCAAGAGATCAGCTTGGATTTGAGTTTATTGCTGACAGGCCCGGAACACTTGGAACAAGAGGGCTTGTAGGTGTTACTACAAATCCCGGCGCAGCCGACAGCACCGCAGGTCCATGGCCGGATGTTTTAAGAAAATCAGCAAGTATCCCGGCTAATCAATCGTTTGCTTTGTATAAATTCAGACTTTTTCCGGATTCACTGAACGGAACCGGAAGAATAAGTCCTACCTATAATGTTGCAGTCTTCGGAGTTGATCTTGAATCAATGAGATCAGCACCTGACGGTCCTCCGGGATCACCTGCTACGAGAATAGTTAAAGGTGGACTTGATTTTGTTGACGGTCTGCTGACTTCAATCGGAAATACTTCAACAAGCAGTATTCCCGAAGTATTCTCTTTGTCACAGAATTATCCAAACCCATTCAACCCAAGCACAAGAATAAGCTTCAGCATTCCTCAGCAAGCGAATGTAACACTGAAGATCTATGATGTTCTTGGAAAGGAAGTGATGACATTGGTGAATGAAGTCAAGTCACCGGGTTCTTATGAGGTTGAATTTAATGCCTCTAATCTTGCAAGCGGAGCGTACTTCTATAAGATTCAGGCAGGAAAGTTCAATGACATAAAGAGAATGATGCTGATCAAGTAGAATTAAGAATTAGGAATTACGAATTAAGAATTGGTCGTGAAAAACTTGCGGCTGATTTGAATTTCGAATTTGTAATGAAATTGTTCAAGAAAGCCCGTGATAAAATTCGCGGGCTTTTTCTTTTTCTGATTGTGAAGTGATGATATGAATTAATCAATCAAAACCGATACCTAATCCAAATGTCAGTTTATTATCTAATCTGACTCGCCCAACAGAAACTACATCTTCAAATGAATAAAGGTATGCAATTCTCGCGAATATTTTTTTGGCAATTGGAATGTCGAGTATTGCTTCTGCCCTTAAATTTGCCGCTGACAAATCAGAGATTGCCGGTTGATAAAATCCTGTAAATGATATTATTGCATTTGAGTCAAGTATAGTTTGTCTCGTGCGCAGTCTTAGTGACATCCTCATCTTGCCCGTATTGTAATTGCCGGGCTTATCTGTTAGGTCAGTATAGTCATAGATTAGCGCAAGTGAGACTGACGACAAATGCAATGGATCCTGCCAGAATTCATATTTCAATCCTCCGCCTGATTGAGATCTGATGTCAATACCTTTGCCGAAATTGTACTCAACAAATTGAAGTATGAACGGAGAAAGCTGTCTCTCATAAAAGAGGTCAGCGGTAAACGCAGCATTAAGTGAGTTGTCATCTTTCTTTCCTTTGGATTCACCATAACTGATTCCGCCGGCAAGGATCAATTCCAAATCTCCGGTTGCTCTCTTTATATCGCCTCTGCCCTGAACAAAAAACTTGTTGGTATTTCCGCTCTGATACAATCCCTCTGACGTTACTTTCCCTGACCAAACACTCTCGTGAACTGAATTTTGCGAGTGAGACTTGGTAGAAATTAAGATTGATGCTGCAATCAGCAGTATGTATGCATTAGCCATGAGGTATAATTGATTTTGAGGCAAATATAAACTTAGATGTATGATATTGAAATGTCATAATATGAAATTGAGAATTAAGAGTTGCCTGCCCGGCTCAGACGGAGAGTTGAGAAAGCGGAGAGTGGAGAATGCACTCTCTCGAAGCTCCGACTGTCTCAGATAGTCCTGTAAGCAGTGCTAAAACTTATAGTGGTGAGATGAAAGTTCGTTGTAGTCATTGTTTATAAATGCTTATGCTATCAGATTCTTCAGGGGTGGTCACTTCAAGAAAAACAACAACTTTCAACTTTCAACTTTCAACTTTCCCGTCTGAGCCGGGCAGGCAACTTTCAACTTTCAACTTTCCCGTCTGAGCCGGGCAGGCAACTTTCAACTTTCAACTTTCCCGTCTGAGCCGGGCAGGCAACTTTCAACTTTCAACTTTCCCGTCTGAGCCGGGCAGGCAACTTTCAACTTTCAACTTTCCCGTCTGAGCCGGGCAGGCAACTTTCAACTTTCAA
>CALEVL010000083.1 GCA_937924675.1 uncultured Ignavibacteria bacterium
GTTTATAGGAAATCATTGCGGTGAGATAACGACCCTGAAGGGGTCGCATAGATTTGTTCGAAAAACCATATCACCCCTTCGGGGTTAAAATGTTTGTGTATTGGATTCTATAATCTTGTCAGCCCTTCGGGCTTACTTTGCGATCGCATCTTTTATGTCCGCCTCAGCCTGCCACTTGGTGGAGTCTCGGGTGTTCTCCCGGGACTCTGAAACCCAAAAAGAAAAGTCTCCACATCAACTGTGGAGACCTTCAGGCTCTATCATCTGTTCGATTCATGTTCATCAGAGTTTAATTCCACTCAGTACCTGAACGATCAAACCATCCCGATGTAGAGAGAGATGTTCCGTTTGTCCCCGGATTGTATGGATATCCCGGGTTGCGAAGATCAGGTCCTTCAGGCATTAATAAGTGCTGTTTTGCTTCCCTTGTCTCAACACCCGCTTCAGTTGCCGTCAATAATTTGAAACCGGCAATAGTAAGAAGAGTAAACAGAAGAAGAAGTTTCAGATATAGTCTCATTTGTGACTCCTTTCATATTTAAGTTAGCAGGCAAATTAGGTTTGATATGATTTATTGTTGACTTTTGCTCTGCTCCCCTTCTTCAGGAATTTAGTTCAACTGATGAACTATTCTTGAATAACAGGTTTACAAAAATGGCATATATCCACAAATGAATACATAAATGGACTTACGAAAAAGAAGTGAATGGTTGTGCGCTGAAAAGAAGTGAGTACCCTTACGTGAGGAGTCAGAACTGCTGAAATGTGAGATGCCTGAGTTTTGCCTAAAGAGTTGATTTATTCTTCAGTGCAAATTTCAACAAACTGTGTGAACCTTTGATACCAAGCTTATTGCTGATATTAGATCTGTGATTCTCAACAGTCTTGAAGCTGATAAACAATTCATCAGCAATATCCTTTGAAGTCAGGCCGTCGGCGATCATCCGAAGAATATTAAGTTCAGCCTTAGTTAGATTTTCTATTGTAGGATTATCATTATCAAATTTCTTCATTCTCTCTCTGCGGGTGACCACAAAATTAGATATAGTAGGACTGATGTAGTAATTGCCGTCATTTACTTTATGAATGCACTCGACAATATCATTTACCGCACAATCTTTCAGAACGTATCCGTTTGTTCCAAGCTCCATCGCTTCATCGAACATGTCTTCCGATGCATAGACGGTTAGGAAAACAACTTTCGTTTTTGTTTTGGTCTCGTTCATTGCCCGGAGTACTTGCAGCCCTGTCATCTTGGGCATGTCAATATCCAGAATGGCAATGTCAGGCTTGAGTTCATAGATTATTTCCAGAGCCTTTTCGCCGTTCAATGCCGTACCTGCAATCTCGATGCTCTCATCTTCTTCAATGATCTGCTGCAATCCGCTCATGAAGATTGGATGGTCATCTGCCAGAATTACTTTTACTCTGTTTTTCATTTTTCTCTGTTATTGGAATTTTGTAAATGACTGTTGTCCCTTTGCCGGGATATGATTCTACTTTGTATTCGCCTTTCATGAATTTCACTCTCTCTGAAATGCCTTTGATCCCAAGTCCGTGCTTTGTATCGGTAAGCTTGAAGTTCTTTGTGTCAAATCCTTTTCCGTTATCAGAAAGAACAATGAATACAAAGTCTTTCGAGCGGCTTACTTTCAGGAATGAATCACTCGCTTCTGAATGTTTGAGCACATTGCTCACAGATTCCTGAATTGCACGGAAAAGATTTATCTCGTTCTCTTTTGTCAGAAGTTTGTCAACATCTTCTATTTCAAATTTAAAATTAATGTCCGTGGAACTTGATACGTCATTTATAATTGACTTGAGAGATTTCGTGAATCCAAGTTGTTCGAGTTGATGCGGATGAAGGTTGTAAGATATGCTTCTTACATCTTTCATTGTTGATGTCGCGAGTTCGGAAATTTCATTCAATGCAATTTCCATTTTCTCCGGATTGTCTTTATGCTTTAGCGCCATCTGAGCCTTGGTCTTTGCAATAAGAACATCATGTGCAATTGTATGATGAAGCTCTGAAGATATTCTTTTCCTTTCATCTTCCTGTGATTCGATAAGACGCCTAGAGAAATCTTCCTGAGCTTGTTTTTCCTTTTCCATTTTGTCGAGGCGTTGTTTGTACGTAAGTCCGGTAGCTGCAATAGCTGCAAGTGTGCCGAGGGTTCTGAACCACCATGTTTGCCAGTAGGGAGGAGAAATGTTTATTCTTATTGACGTGCCTTCCTCATTCCAGATGCCATCGCTGTTTGAGCCTTTAACTCTGAAGATATATTGTCCGGGATCAAGATTTGTGTATGTTACACGTTTTCTCTTGCCGCAGTAGGTCCAGTCTTTGTCGAATCCTTCCATTTTGTAAGCGTATTGATTTTTTTGAGGGTTGTTAAAAATCAGAGCTGCGAATCCAAATGAGAAAACGCTTTCTCTGTATGTAAGATTTATCTCATCAGCAAATGAGATATTGTTTTTTAAATATGGATTGTCATCGAATGGTTTTATCGGTTTATTGAAGATCTCAAATTCTGTAAGGACGATATTGGGGATGCAGGGGTTGTCTTTGATTTCCTCCGGTTTGAAGTAAGTGATGCCGTCTACTCCGCCAAAATAAACAACGCCGGCATGTGACGTGTAAAATGCCATTTCATTGTATTCGTTAGAAAGCTCTCCGTCTGAAACATCATACATTCGATAGTGTTGACTCTTCTGATCAAAACAAATTATGCCGTTGTTTGTAGATATCCATAATCTACCCATGTAATCCTCGGAGAGTCCTCTTATACTTTCCTTATCTAAATTACCGCTCTCTATTGAAATCAATTTCCCGGTTGACTTGTCGAAACAGTGAAGCCCTCCGCTCTTAGTGCCAATCCAGATTTTTCCATCGGTAGATTCATACAGGGAGATGACGCAATTATCCCTTAATGACAGACCATCAGTATTATTGGTATGATATGAGAACAGTTTATTTCCATCAATATCAAATCTGTATAATCCATTATTCTTTGTCCCGATCCACATTTGATTATCCCTGTCAACAAGAATCGCAAAAATAGTCTTATCCACAAGAAGACCATTCAGCCTTGAGCCCGGTTTGAAGGGTTGAAATTCACTTAATTCAATGTTGATTGCTTTGATACCGCCTCTGTCAGTTCCTGCAATGATATGTCCATCACAAAAGCAAATGCAATGTATTCCGCCACTTCCTTCGAGAATGAACTTTTCAACCTTCCCGTCCGATTTGCAAAACTTATAGACAGATTCATTGAATGTGCACATCCAGACATTGCCGTCAATGTCCTCAGTAATGCTCAAAACCATTCCCACTTTCAAATCTTCGTAAGATGTGAAGTCTAAGTATTGTGATTTTTCAATTTCTTTATTGCCGTTGAACACCAACAACCCGCTCTTGCCGGTTCCAATCCAAAGCCTGTTTTCACTGTCCTCACAAACTGCATGCACATTCTGTATGATCTTTTCTTCGCTATTCTCAGAGTATCTGTATAAAGATTTAAAGGGTTTCTCGTCAAGATCAATCTTATTCACTCCGCCGGCAATTGTACCTATCCAAAGAACGTTTGAATTGTCCCTGCAAAGAGACATGACCGCGTTATCACTCAGCGTATTCTTATCTTTCAAATCCATTTTAAAATTCACAACCGAACCATCCTCATCAAGGTGAAACAAGCCCGATTCCAGTGTACCAATCCAGAGATCAGAATTCTTTCCGTATGTCACAGATGTTACTTTACATTCCTTGCGACTATTTGTGGAATCAAGCTGAATGCTTTGCCAATTGTTCAGGTAAATATCTACCCTGCACAATCCTTTGTTGGAGCCGATCCATATCTCCCGGTTAATGCCTTCAAAGAAGCACCTGACATGGTTTGATACAATATCGGCAGTCCCTTTGTTACTGCCGGTACTAAAGACCATATTGCCGTTTTCTTCAAACACATACGCTCCGCTTGTCCATGATCCAATCCACATTCTGTTTTCTGAATCAAAATGAAGTGATGTAATACATTCTATGCTAAGCCCTGTAATTGAATCTTTGAATATTTCCTTTCTGAACCCTTCATTGAGATCTTTCATAGACCATATTCCGTTATTTCTTGTGCCGACCCAGATTTTGCCATTGTGATCTTCTGTTATAGATGTAACGAATTCTGAATTTTTAACTACACCTTCGGAATAAAGATCAAAATTGGTGAAGTCATCCGAACTCTCATTGTACTTTGAAATTCCGTCATCCATTGTTCCAAACCAGAGGTTGCCCTTACTGTCATTGAATGATGTCTTGATCAGATTATCCGCCAGACTTGACTTGTTATTTGGCTGATTGTAATATGTTAGGAACTTCGAGCCGTCAAATCTGTTCAAGCCCTGCTGACTTCCCATCCAAATGAAACCTGCTCTATCCTGAAGTATGCAGTATATCGTGCTTTGTGACAGTCCGTCTGCCTGAGAATATCTGACAAATTTCATATTGCATTCACTGCAATTATTCTTGGCAATATGATTGCAGCTCCGCCGGCCTTTATTTCATTATTCATAGTTCTTAATTCTCCGGTGAAAAGTATCTGATCATTTTATGGGTTTGATCGATTCCTTGTACATATAGTAATTCAGAGCAAAGACGCTTATCTTTGATTGTATCCTATTCAACCTGATCAGGTCATTTGCCAAAGAATTCTTTTTGTCCATCAAACTCTTCAATTTCTTTACATTTCCCGGTTTGCGTAACCGAAAAAGAATCTCGTTCTGGATCATGTTTTCATAAAGATTCAGAGAATCGGATTTCTCACTAATCAGTTTCATAGATTGTACATTTACACTCATAATCGATTCCAATTCAGATGTAATATTAATTCCGACAATCGGAGACTCAAAAGTAGTATCACCCGATGGAGTTTGCAAGTCTTGCGTATAAACTCCAACTTCTCCCTGACCATTAACACACTCACCGCACACTGCCCCTTGTCTGATTGTGGCAATACAGTTTGGCGGCGCATCTGATTCCGAACAGTAATCTGTGCAACAGATTTTTGACGCAATTGAATTCAAGGCGCCGTTCTCTATGATTTCCATTTGACCTATTCTTGAATCGGAGGTTTGAGCCTTCAGATTCATGTGCGGAATTAAAATACAAACGAGGATAAGTATTGCCAAAACAATTCTGTTGGGTGATCTCATAATAATTAAAATTAGGGATTAATGAATAATTGTATTTGAAATCCGCAAACATGAAATGCGTAATCAAAGAGGGTGCACGGCTCCCATACTTGCTTTCCTTCTGACAAAATAGTAAAATTCATTTTCAAATCCATTTAAATTCATACAAAAATATAAGATGACATATAGATGAGCCATAAACACACATACTGCATTTTTATGAATGTTTCTCTCTTTTGTTATAGGGGAATACACCCATACGTTGATTGTGAAATTCCCTGACTAATCTGAGGCATAACTGCTCCGGTAAACGTACTTGATATAGCCCTGACGTGGAGAGACAAGCATCTCCTTAAGCGAATCCTCTCAATATTCCTCAGAAAATAAGTAAGCCGAAATCGATGTGCAGTTCATTGCTCCTGTTGAGAAATGAAAATTCAGGAAATCCCAAAGAATTTCCGGATCTTGCTAATGATAGATTTTTTGTAGTTGTCCTTGCTGATGACAAGTTCACCGTCTTTCAGATTGCTGAGTATGCGGTCATTCACGAGTTTTCTCTCCGTGATCCTTGAACCGATGAATTCTATTATCTCTTCCCTTGATGCTAACAGATCATTAAAACAGTCCTTAGTGATCTCAAATACTACGGAGTCCACTGCGGCGCGGACTGTTGCGGAGCGAACTTCACCCGTCAGCATTGACATTTCACCAAAGTGCTGGCTCGGTGTGATCTGTGATACCTTTATCAATTCCTGTTTATGGTCATAAACCAATACATCCAATAGTCCCTCTATCAGGATGAACATTGAGCTTCCTTCTTCTCCAAGACTCACTATCATATCATGCTTCTTATAACTCTTCTTAGCCATGCTGCTTGAAATGCGTTCCTTTTCTTCCTGATTCAGATTTGAGAAGAGATCGATCTTTGAGATCAGTGCGATACGGTCTTCTATAAGATCATTATCAAGATGTCGTCTCGGCATCTTTTCATAATAAATATCTTCCTTTGGATACGCTAATGTTATTCCGGCATGCCAGATATGCTTGAGGACCTTAGAGTTGACTTCGTCTGTGGCTTGTGAGGGTGAAATACCTTTCCATGGTTTTATCCAGTATCTGACTTTATATGTGACTCCCAGTTCACTCGTCTTATCTACCAATACCTGCGGGAATCTCTCCTTGACAAAGCCTTCCCTTTCCATTGCTTCAACAATTCCGGCCAGTATCACTCTCTTAGCCTTGTCAGGTGGCACGGAAAAATCGAGAGTGAAGAATAACTCATATCTTGTTTCAGCATTGCCCTGCCAGAAATTGGTGATGATCACCATAGTTGAAATTATGCTGTTGGGAATTACCATTACGGTGTTATCCTCAGTGCGGATGTGCGTTGCTCTCCAGCTTATCTCCACAACTTCTCCAATTGCTTCCTCGGCCGACATTTTCTGATGGATCTCGATCCAGTCGCCGATACTGTAAGGCTTCTCTATATTGAGTGCAATGCCTGAGAACAAATCTAGAATCATATTCCGGAGGGCAAACCCAATCACCAAGGCGGTTACTCCCGAAGTAGCCCAGAATCCGGTCAACGATTGCTTGAATACGATACCTGCTATGCATGTTATTGCTAAGATTATGACAAAGACCATGCTAAGATCCTTGAGTATCTTAGGAGCCTGAGTCTTTAGTCTTTGTTCAAATATTCTTTTCCAGAGAAAGTAATTGATGAGCTGATTTAACAGAAGTGCGCCTGACAAGAACACAAGCGTCTGGAAGACCAGACTTACTGTATTCCTGATATCTGTGTCTGAGGAAATGAAGAAGTAATCAAATATAGATTGAACATTCAGCCAGATCAGGAGAATTATTAAGAAGGATATTATTGAATAAATGATTCTTGAAAGCATTAGCAATATTAGGTCAAATGAAAGAACAAACAATTAATAATTTGTTAAGATTTGATTACTAAACCAATCAGATCTGATTTGTGATTGGGCTTACAGATGTGGTTTGGTTTTCACACATTCTGCCCGGCTTTGGAACGAGTTCGAAGAACTACTTGGTATGCTAAGAAAAGTTCGCGCCGTTATTGGTCTGTTGCTGCAAGAACGTCATAATCTGAAACAGAGGACATGAAATTGTTCTGTTTTTCGGTGCCCAATCGTATCACTTAATCAAACTATGAGGTAATGAGTTACATTCTATTGAAGTCAATTCATTTCTATCTTGCCGGATTAGAATATTAATAAAAATGATCATCAACTTGGAAAACAAACCAACCGGATTCGTAACATTCCTTTTCACAGACATTGAAGGAAGCACAAGGCTTGCACAGGAGTTTCCTGAAAATCTTCAGCAATCACTTGACCGGCATCATTCGATCATGAATGATGCAATCGGGTCAAACAATGGTTTTGTCTTTGAGATTGTCGGCGATGCCTTCTGTGCTGCATTTCAGGAACCGCTTGATGCAGTGAAAGCTGCAGTGAAGGCACAGAGAGAGCTTGCCCGTGAGGACTGGAAAGAAGCGGTTATCAAGTCGAGGATTGGCATCCATACAGGCAATGCAGAGTGGAACAATAACAGATACATGGGCTACATAACTCTTGCCAGAACTGCAAGAGTAATGTCATCGGCATACGGAGAGCAAATACTAATCTCAAAAGATGTATATGAATTGTGCAGCCTCTCTGATGATACAGGTATTTCATTCCGTGACCTTGGTGAAAGAAGGCTGAAAGATCTGATCCAGCCGATTAGACTTTACCAGATAATCTCAGAAGGTTTACAGGAAAACTTTCCTCCTCTCAAGACCCTTGATGCAAGACCGAACAATCTTCCTATTCAACTCACAAGCTTCATTGGAAGGAACGAAGAGATCAAAGAAATAAAGGAGCTGATGAAGGAGGCTCGTCTTCTGACTCTGGCGGGCGCCGGCGGGGCAGGTAAGACACGTCTTGCATTGCAAGTTGCCGCGGATATGATTGATGATTATCCAAACGGCGTCTGGATTGTCGAACTTGCTTCACTTCTCGAACATGAATATCTCCCGAACGCAGTAACCGGTGCTCTTGGTATTCTGGAGCAGCCGGGCAAGAAGATTGAAGACGCACTGATAGATCATCTTAAAGACAAAGAGATACTTCTGCTTTTCGATAACTGCGAGCATTTAGTCCATTCTGTTTCTTTACTTGCCGAGAAGATCCTTACTTCTTGCCCGAAGGTCTCGATCCTCTCAACCAGCAGAGAAGCTTTACGTTGCGATGGTGAACAGACACATAAAATTATGTCACTTGCT
Organism: uncultured Ignavibacteria bacterium; assembly: GCA_937924675.1. GTDB lineage: Bacteria > Bacteroidota > Ignavibacteria > Tepidaquicellales > Tepidaquicellaceae > JADJAH01. The sequence goes on from CALEVL010000083.1 coordinate 8,477, forward strand.
TTCCCAAAGCCTGACTCGCAGGAGACTGCGGAACAGTTGACTCAGTATGAATCAGTTCGGTTGTTTATTGAAAGAGCATTAAGTGTGAACAGGCAATTCAGAGTCAACAGCGAAAATGCACAGTCGCTGGCACAGATCTGTTACAGGCTCGACGGGATTCCGCTTGCAATTGAACTTGCAGCGGCAAGAATGAAGGCTATGTCTGTTGAGCAGGTGCAGAACAGACTCAACAACAGATTTCAACTTCTGACGGGCGGCAAGAGAACTTCACTTCCGCGACAGCAAACTTTGAAAGCGCTTATTGACTGGAGTTATGATTTGCTCTCTGAAAACGAAGCAACGCTGTGCAACCGATTGTCAGTGTTTTCCGGTGGATGGACTCTGGACGCTGCTGAAGAAATATGTTCAGATGAGAGGATAGACAGAATGAATGTGGTTGACTTGTTAACTGATCTTTCCGAAAAGTCATTGATAATCTTTGACGAGGAGAAAGTCAGATACAGGATGCTTGAGACAATAAAGCAATACGGAGATGACAGGCTTAGAGAAGCAAATGAGAATAACAGTATCTCTGATATTCACATGAGATATTTTGAAAAGGTGGCAATGAAAGCTGACAAAGATCTGTTTAGTCCGGATTCCGCGAATGTCATGAGATTTTTTGATGATGAGATAAGCAATTTGGAAAGAGCCTACCTCCATGCATTGGAGAAGCATGACCTTGAAACGGCGGTTAACATTTCGATCTCAATAGTTGAATACAGAAAGCTGGGAGGGCAATTCTCCGAAGGGATTGAATGGCTGGAAAAAGTTTATGAGCACAAATCTGATTTATCTGAGCATAAACTCAATGAACTGATACTGAAGATAGGGAGCATTGCACAATTGAAAGCTGAGTTTGACAAAGCCAAGGAATTTGTGAGCATGAGTCTGGAATTCAGCAGAAAAACCGGCGATAAGTCAGGCATTGCAGCCGGACTCATAATCCTCGGCCGTATTGCCAGTCTACAGGGTGATTCTGCCAAAGCGCTTGATATCATGACAGAAGCTTTGGCATGTTCACGTGAGACAGGAGATAAGAAAAGTATAGCAGCTTCACTTCTGAACATAGGAATGATAAAAACAGAACATGCCGATTATTCAGGCGTGCTGGAATTATATGAGGAGAGCAGGCAGATTTATTCCGAAATAGGTTATAAGCTTGGAATGTCTCAGGCATTAGCTTGCCTCGGAAATATTGCCTATGAAACCAAAGACTATCAGCATTCTTTCAAAATGATGAATGAGAGTCTTCTGATATCCCGTGAAATTGGCGACAAAAGAAATATAGCTTATACACTCTTTAATATTGCAGCATGCTCTGACGAGCTAGGTGACAGGACCAATTCAATGAAACTTACAATGGAATGTCAAAAGATCTTCGGAGAAATAGGAGATAGAAGAGGTATGGCTTTGGCATTGGCAAATCTCGGAGTAATGGAGCATGGGCTTGAACAATATGACGCTGCCATTGAGCATTACACTCAAGGCATAGCTATTTCCAAAGATATTGGATTCAAGTTTCTTACCGCAGTACTTGCATACAGCCTGGGGCGGACATACTTCATTAAGGAAGAATACGATCTGTGTTTGAAGAATTACAAAGAGAGTCTTGCCATTTGTAAAGAACTTAATAACAAAAAGCACACTGTCCTCAATTTAACCGGCATATCTGAACTTTTCAGTATAAGGGGAAGAGAAGCTGATGGCGCTAAGCTTCTTGGCTTTGTTGACAAATTTCAAAAGCTCAATGATATTGTTATGCTTGGTTTGGAGAAAGACTTTTTTGATAAGGTATATAGTGAAGTATATTCTGGTTTAGCAGTTCATTTAGGTCCTGATTCTTTTGACCGGATATTTGAGGAAGGAAGATCAATAACATTAGAGAAGGCAATGGACATTGCGTTTTCATGAGAGAGTTTTGCAGAGGGAAGTCCCGGGCTTAATTCCCTGACTATGACACCGGTAATTTGAAATTCGGTATCGCATGTTTTCCCGGGTAGTTGGTGCCTGCGGTCTCTTACGGGTTCCCGAACACAGTACATCCCTGCTGCAGACAGGAGGACCATCAGCAACATTCAAATTTATTTTGAGTTATGTTCATGTGATGTAAAAAAAACGGCCGGGGCAGTACCGGCATTGCTGCTATAATTGGAAGTGCAGTATTAATGTCATTCTCTGATATTGGTACTTTGTTGGTGATCTAAGAAATTGCTTTTGTACTTTCCACACTTTGTTAAATGCTTTGTGCAAACTCCTTGGAGCCTGTCAGAGGCCGCAGGGACCAACAACGGCTGAACGGCTGAATTTGAAAATAACAGAGTTTTTGAAAAATACTTATGAATTCAAAAACTGTGATTTACAATCCCGAAATTCCGATTGCCTAAAGTATAACTTAACCGGAGCTTGAAAATCCTTAATCCGGACGAATTTTTGCGGATTTTCATTGGCTTTTCTTTGATTCATTACATTTTCATTTCTAAAAACTTAAATATTTGTCTTTGATAAATGAATCTGTTTGATTTAACTTTTACCAAGTCGATCTGAATTTGTAACTTTTGAAGAATAATTGCATTCCCCGATTCAAAATTCTAAGTCGTTCATTATAACTCTATACGAACTGCTCTGATAATACATATTCATTTTGTTCTCAACATGTAACAGCAGGACTAAATAAGTCAAAGAGTTGAAAGCTGTGGCGGGGCCGTCCCTTTGGACAAATTTGAATCATTTTACAAAAATCATCACGAAAATATTCTTTGAAAGGAGAATCGAAATGCAGAAATTCAAGTTACAATTTGTCTTCATTTTTTTAATGTCTTTGTTGATTTCCGGAACTGCATTTTCAGACAATGAACTGTTCAGAAGCACTGCTTCCGGAAACTGGAATGCGACATCAACCTGGGAAATGTCAACCAACGGCGGAGCACTCTGGATTCCCGCGACATTAACACCAACAAATTTTAGCAGTACTATTTCAATATTTCATGTAGTAACGGTTACTGCTGATGTCACTGCTGATCAGATCATAATTCAAACCGGTGCAGAGCTTTCAATAGATTCCGGTATTACTCTGACCTATCCCGGAAATACAAGTACATTTACACTTTCCAATTCTGCTGTTTCAGGTGCAGGTACATTCAAAGTGCTGGGACCATTAACGATGGATTTGAAACCCTCCGGAGTATTCAGCGCCGGGTTGAAAATTGCATCAGGTTCTGTTGTCGCAACTGACTTTACATCTCCTCGCATAGGCAGATTATAAGGACCGGTTACAGTTGACTCCGGAGCAACATTGGGTTCACTTCTGTCATTCCATAACACTGCATTCTCACTTGAATTCTATGGAGATTTAACTAACAACGGTACTATAACATCAGCCCCGGCAACAGCAGATAATAAGGTACATACTTTCAAAGGATCTACACTAATAAATAACGGCGTCATAAATCCTTCTATTTTTAATATGGATTCTGTTGCGAACGTCTCCGGGACGGGAACATTCTCTCCTACTAATTATCTGTCTGTCGGAGCAAACGGAAATATTACTTTGCTTTCAAATGTTACTTTTTCTCCCGGAGGTAATTTTTATGTTTTTACAAGTGGAATTTTGAATCCGAACGGTAATACAATAAACTATACTTCAGGGACATTAGAAATTCAGAGTGGCGGAACGATTGTAAATTCGGGTTTAGTAAAAACTCAAAATGCGGTGATTTTGAATTTAAGAGCAGGTTCATTTTTTAATGCTCCGTTAAATGTTTCTTCAGGAAGCACTACAAGAGCAACTGACTTTACATCTCCGTATATCGGAAGATTATACGGTAATGTGACAGTAGATGCAGGGGGAACACTTACATCATCTCTGACTTCATCAAACACTGCATACGTACTTGAATTCTATGGAAATTTAACAAACAACGGGACTTTAACAACAATTTCACAAGCGAATAATAAGAGACTTACTTTCAAAGGATCTGTATTGATTAATAATGGTGTCATAAACCCTGAAAGATTTACAATGGATTCTGTTTCAAATGTATCAGGAACCGGTGCATTTGCTCCGACTTATAATTTGGGTATCGGAGCTAACGGAAATATCACTCTGTTGTCAGATGTTACATTCTCTCCGGCAAATCAGTTTATTCTTACCTCGGGAGCAATTCTTAATCCGAACGGTAATACAATAAATTACACTTCTGGGACTTTAGAGCTTAACAACGGTGCAACAATTACAAATTCAGGTTTATTCAAAACTCAGAATGCAGTGACTTTTAACTTAAGAGGCGGTTCCGCTTTTAATGCGCCTTTAAATGTAACTTCAGGCAGTATTGTTGCGGCAACTGATCTTACTTCTCCTTATCTCGGGGAATTATTTGGTGATGTTACAGTTGATGCCGGTGGTACTTTGGGTTCATATATGGCGTTCTACAACACTTCTTTTAAACTTGACATATATGGAAATTTAACAAACAACGGGACAATTACTGCAAATTCAGCTGCTAATAAAACTCTTACATTCTATGGCTCAGCTTTTGTAAATAACGGATTAGTCAGCCATCGCTTCTTCAATTTCAATTCTATTGCAACATTGAGCGGAACAGGTTCCTTTACATCTAATACGAGTGTTTTGAGCGGAGCTGCAATTACACTAAACAGTAACCATCAATTTGCAAATCTGACCATTAACGCCGGAGGTACTTTTAATATGGACAACTGGACAGTCGGATTCACTTCTTCAAATCCAATTACTCAAAACGGTACTCTTTCTAATGCGAACAGTATGATTGAATACATCGGAACGGCTCTTCAGACGATTTCTACATCAAACATTGTTTATCATAAACTAAGGATCAACAACGCAAACGGAACAAGCCTTGCCGGAAACGTTACGGTTAACGATACTCTTTCTGTAATTCTCGGAGACCTCGACATGAACACCAGGATCCTCACATTGTCTGCAACCGGTTATCTGACTGAAACCCCGGGCAATACAGTAACCGGAGGCACTGGATACATTACGACAACAAGAAATGTCGGAATTCCAAGTTCACTTAATATAGGTGGTCTCGGAGCTGTATTAACGGCAACAACAGACTTGGGAAATACAGAGATAAGAAGAGGACATGCCGTGCAAACCGGCGGCAGCATAAAAAGATATTATGATATTTCGCCTGCAAACAATTCAGGATTGACCGCAACATTAAAATTTAAATATGATGAATCAGAACTTGTTCTTCGTCCGGAATCAATTTTGAGATTGAAGAAGTCAACTAATTCAGGTGCCAGCTACATCTTAATGGGAGGTTCTGCCAATCCATCATTGAACGAAATTACATTATCGGGCATATCATCCTTTTCGAGATGGACAGCAGACTCCAGCGGTACTTCTGCAGTGATAGGAATGGCAATTCAGGGATTTTATAATTCTGCTTCAAACAGATTGAACATGCTTGATACAGTGCGGGTCTATTTCAGAAATTCTTCACCCCCTTACAATGTAATTGATTCGGGGATATCAATTCTTGATTCCGTGACCTTAAATGCATCTTTTGTTTTGCCTTCATTAACAACCGGAACATACTTCCTGCAAATAAAACACAGAAATTCGATTGAAACCTGGAGCAGCATCGGAGTATCTTACACAAGTGGAAACACTCTTGTTTATAGTTTTCTAACATCAACAGCTCAGGCATTCGGAAGCAATATGATTCAGGTTGATGCATCACCTTTGCGATTTGCAATATACGGCGGCGATGTGAATCAGGATGGAACAATTGATGCGACCGATGTCAGCCTGATTGACAATGATGCCCAGAATTTTATCAGCGGTTACGTGCTAACGGACATTACGGGCGACCGGTTTGCTGACGGGTCTGACTTTGCAATTGCGGATAACAATGCGGCGAATTTTGTCAGCGTGGTAATACCGTGAAGGAGAATTAAGAACTAAAAATTGAGAATTTAAGAAACAAGATAATTACACTCAGCCTGCGACTTAAGTCGCGGGCAAGAATGGAATGCAACGAGGAAATTACAACAACAACATTTCACTCAGCCCACGATTTCAATCGTGGACAGGAAGCAACATCATTCCACTCAGCCCACGATTTCAATCGTGGGCAGGAAGCAA
>CALEVL010000084.1 GCA_937924675.1 uncultured Ignavibacteria bacterium
CAGCCCACGATTTCAATCGTGGGCAGGAAGCAACATCATACGACTCAGCCCACGATTTCAATCGTGGGCAGGAAACGTGGACTTGTGTCGTTCATGACAAATATCTAGAATCCTATTACAACCTCACCGAAGAAATTCCTTGTTGCTGCGGGAATCCAATATGGAGTTCCAAAACTTATGCTGCCGGATGTTTCATACAGGACATCAAAAAGATTGTTTGCCTTGATTGAGATCTCACACTTTTTCAGCGTTCCTTTGGGCAGCAAAGATGCCAAATCTAATCCGATGCCTGCATTCACTGCCGTGTAAGCATCTATTATCTTGCTGATGTAACCATCCGAATTTCTCACGTCAGCATTTTTCCTTTCATCTTCTGAATTATCGAGATATTGCTTTCCAACATACTGAAGAGTTACATAAGCATTGAATCCGTTCTTGCTGTCATAGTTCAACGAAAGATTACCGATCGTTCCGGGTGTGAGAAGTATCTTATTACCGGAATAGTCATTACCATATATAACACTTCCTATAGAATCAGCGCCGAGAACTTCAACATACTCCTTGAAATAATTGTCAGACAAGTTCAGGTTACCGGAAAGAGAAAGATCCTTCATCACGCGGGAAGTAAATGGCCTGAAGTTAAAACTCAGCTCTGCGCCGGTGTGAACTGACTTTCCTGCATTTCCGGAAATCGGCTGCCCGACATTGTCGAGAGTTCCGTTGTTGACGATCTCATCTCTGAAATCCATGTAATAGAAATTCATTTCAGCGTTGAGAATATTTGTTGCCATTCTGAACCCGAGCTCGTAGTCTATCATTTGTTCCTGTTTTACAAGCGGATCTTCATAAACATTATTCGCTGCATCAACAATTCTGAAGTTTGGTTTGGCATAAGGATTCTCACCGTCATAAATATCCTTAAGCCTTGGTTCTCTCTGCGCATAAGCAACATTCAGATATGCTGAATATGATTTGTCAAAGTTATAGTTCATCCCGATCCTCGGTGTAAAGAAGCTGTAAGGAACATCAAAGGAATACGGCCTGAATCTGTCATTGTCAACACTGTACTTGTGATAAACATATTGAAGCCCGATCAATCCGTTAAGCTTATCAGTAAACTGATAGTTTTCGTTTGCATAAACCGATGCCGTGATCTTATGTCCGTTGTAAAAGTAATACATGTGTTCCGGCTGAGTTCCCTGCGGTAGCGCATCTCCAAACTTCACTTCGCCAAAGTGCTCGGACATGTGAAGTCTGAGTTCTCCTCCTGCTGCAAAGCTTCCTTTATCATTTGAATGTTTCAGAATTACCTGCGGAAACCATCCGTACGTATTGTTATTCACTGTAAGGCGTGATACGATATCACTTCTCTCTATCACGTAACCTCTTCCTTTTTCATTGTAAAGTGTTCCGTCGTCGTTTCGTTTGTAATAGGATGAGTTGTAAACCGAACTGTCATTCACAAAGAATGGTGACAGGTTGAAGTAAGACAGGTCATAGCCGTAACTTACCGGAAAGAATGTATTGAAGTAACCATTGCCGTTTATATAGCTGAGTGTATTACCGATGTAAAGATTCTTTGACGGTTGATAGTTGAAAACCAATTCAAAGTGCGGTTGGAAATAATTATCTGTCTCGTCAGGATATGTCAGATAATTTACCTTCCTGTCATTAAGCTTATCACCTGTTATCTTGCCGTCAATATATGCACGCTCTGCGCCGAGGTATGCAAGATGGTTTCTTATCGGACTGCCGTATGCATTGATCTTCAGAACTGCATCTTTTCCAAAGATCTTTCCGGCGCTCAGGAAATATGACCAATGATCTGACCATGAAAGATCTCTGTAACCTTCTGTCTTGATCTTCGATAGCTTTCCGTAGAATCCCAGTCCGCCTTCAAGGCTTCCGGAAGAATACTCCATTGAAAATCTTTTTGACTCATAACTTCCGTATCCTCCGGAGAGGTTGAAGAATTTTCTCTTGAAGAAATCTATTGTCTTAATATTAACAACACCTCCTATAGATGAAGCACCGTATAATGCCGTACCTATTCCGCGTTGTATCTGAATATCTTCGACAGAGGAAGTGATGTCTGAAATATCAACCCAATAGACCTGATGATCTTCGGGATCGTTTTGAGGAATTCCGTTTATTAGAATTGATATCCGTCTCTGATCAAATCCTCTGATAGTCAGATATGAATATCCGACAGATGAGCCTGATTCGGAATAAGCATTGATACTTGTATTGCCTTTAAGAAACATTGGAAGGTCCTGCATCCAGTATCTTTCCTCAACTTCTTCGCGGTCAATGTTTTCAAATGTAGCCGGAGTAAAGCGTTCGGTGCCTTTCAAAGCATCTACTTCGATTGTCTCCGTTTCAAATTTCGAAGAATCCTTCTCTTCCTGTGCAAAGATATCATTGCTGATCAGCAGTATAAAGAAGCTGGTTAGAATCAGAACAGAGTTGAATACTGATTTTGTATTCATGTCATTGGGCATAAAAAAAAAGCGCTTGAATCTTTTCAGAACCTGAAACTGAAAAGGATTCAAACGCAAACAAGTATTTAGTTTCCTACGGCGGCATTACCCGCATCAGGTTCAAAGGGTGTTATCTCAGCCGTCCTGTGTTTCAGGACAGCACCCCTGTCAATCAATAAAGAAAGAACAATTGCAAAAACTCAGATCAGTTGCTCATTGAACTCATACATGATCCTGTTAAGATCCGGGCCGAAAAGATTATATGCTTTGGCTGCGCCGCCTTTGCTGACAAACGGTGGCTGATTGAAGCTGAGCATATCTATTTCCAGAAATGATGCAAGATAATCCTTCATCATTCTCAGCCATTCCATTTCTTCCTCTGTATAACTTCTTCCTTCTGCATTATGTTCGTCAATCCACTTCTTAAATTTTCTGTCAACTGAATCCACAAAAGGCTCCAGAATCTCGGAGTTACCCAAGGCAAACTTTGTAAGTGAAATTATGTTTGAAGGATTCTTCTTGTCACCCAATGGTTTGACTCTGGCACTGTCAACCCTGTGATATGCATTCCATATCTCATCAGGAGATATTTCGTACGGCGGCTTTCTAAGTTCTCTGGACATTGTCTTGATATCTTCAAAGCTAATTTTATGATGTCCGTTTGTTCCGCTCAATGCCTTTATAATTGGAATATCTTTTTGGTGTGAGTCGATAAAACTCTTGAATCTGAGTATGATATCATTCGATCGGTCAGAAGCTGACTCTTCCATAGCCGATTGATTCATTATCTGCGTATTCTTCTTTTTGATGTTCAGAATGACATGCCTGAATTTTGGATTGTCAAATGGTCTGCAAGCAATATTAACAACTTCTTCAATGGCAAGCTTCAGCTCTTTGTCGGTTGGTGAGTAATTCTTTTTTTCCTGCCCGAACATCTCATTTGCTTTCTTCAGATGAGATTCAACATCCAAGGCTCTTATCAATCCGTTGATCACATCTTTCAATGTCTCATGCTTAGGTTCTAAAGTTGATGCAACTTCCCGAATTGCTTTCTTGTCTTCCTCAGTAAGATTCTTCTCAACTCTTGTAAGTCCGTCTACGAGCGAGGAAATTGTACTCTCGTCTCTTATGCCAATTGCTATAGACTGTACTAATGATTCGAGTGTGAACGTCTTAACAATCTCCTGAATAGTTTCTGTCTTCAGCTTTACGCTCGCAACTTTTTCTGCAATTGCATAGGCGAGGAATGGGAGAGGCGCGGCAACAATAAAATCTATGAAATGAGTCATCTTTACAAACAACGGTGACAGCACAACAAGAAACCCCCAGAAAAGAAACAGCCACTTTCTGCCAAATTTCAGCTTTACATAGGCAATCATACAAAGCAAGCCCGTGGCAACATGCCAGTTTGGCAGAGTATTAAAGGGCAGGACTCTGGCATACATATCTTTTATCACATCAAAGAAAAAGCCCTCACTCTTTATCGGTGGTCGTGTCATATTAACTGTGGGGAACAAAGCATGTCCGAGATTCACAAGACTCCATACGATCAATATTGCAAAAAGAAAAACAGCCATGTCACTGCTTTCCCTGTACTTGATGATAATGACAACAAGCAGTATCAACATCAGGTAAATCGAAAAATATGGAATTGCAAAACCGGGTATGAGTTTGATTGAATAATCAATCGCCTCAACTAGTGTTGGAAGCGGTTTTTCGCTCCATGTATTCAGAGAATCAAGTAAGTACAACTGAATCAGGGCAAGAACCATCAATACTAGATTGAACAGATTCATAACCCTGAATTTTGGAAATGTCATTTTTGTGTCGCAGTCATTTTTAAAAAGTTACCAAATTTGCTGTAGCAATTCAATGGTCACGCTCCGGTATTTCAGAACTTACGGTAATTTTTATCGAAGAAAGAAAGTAAATCCACCGGCATAATTGAATCCTGTCATCTGTGCATCAATATAATAGAAACTAGAATTGTAGCTTACAGTTGTATTCAAAGCAATGTTCTTAGTAAAAAACACATAACTTCCGAAGCCAAGCTGCCAGGCATATTTTACCAACACATCATCCGTCTGATTACCGAAATTATCATATTTTTGTGAGATCACATTAATTCCATTTGTGAAGGCAAAGTATGGCTGCACAACTCCAAGATCAAAATAATATTTTCCTCCGACTAACACTGGTATCATTGAGTTTCCTTCTTTTTCATTCTCCCATTCGGCAGTTTTTGCATAGCCCGTCTTCATATAAAGCATGAAGTGTTTCGCATATCTCTTGCCGAATGAAACAGCTCCTAACTGGGAACTACCCCAAACCTTTTCATATTCACCAAGATGCCTTGTGTATGAATACTCTGCCTCAACAAATAGCGAGGACCAGGTTTTTTCAGCCGGGTTGCTTTCCTTAAGTTTCAGTTTGCCAATCTTCGGACCTTCTGCAAATGTTTGTCCCGAAATCATGAGCAAAACCAATGCTCCAATTAAAATAGTCTTTTTCATTTTCCGGTTGATTAAAGTTTTGTTATGAAAAATAATCTGGCCATTGGGCTTGATCTGCTGACATCATCCGCAAGTCCGTAAAAACTGTTTCGCCAATAAACTGAACCTTCAAAGCCAATTCCAAAATAATTGTTGATTGGAAGCGTTCCTGACAATGAAGCATTGTGAAGATAATGCTTCGATTCAGGACTGCCTGACATTGTAAA
>CALEVL010000085.1 GCA_937924675.1 uncultured Ignavibacteria bacterium
TGTCCCCGCTGAGTCTCAGCTTCACCTGACTCAGCGGGATGACTATACCAATATTTATGCCGCTGTTGGTCTTAGCCCGCATCAACAATATCTCCGATCCAAATGTAAATTTTCCAGCGGGCGAGACCAACAGCTTACCCTCATCAACTGCACTTATCAACACTAACTATACCCTATGCTAGATCTTTTCCTCCGCGCTGCTTGCCACTTGGTGGCCTGCGACTTCGTGGTGTTATACCTTAGCCAATTCCACAGCCATTCATTCAAAAGATCTCCGCACATCACAAAATGAAATTGCAAAGCTGATTGATGATGAGTAAATTACTCTCGGGAAGTGAGAAAATGAATTAACATGATGATCAGAAATTTTACCCGAAGAGAGCAAAGATTGAAAAGAGGTGTTATGCCTGTTGGTACCTCCTCGTTTCACTCGGAGAATACCAACAGGGGCGGAAGTAGTTGTGGTGTCGGGAATTCCGTCCCGACACAAACCGTATGATTGCGTCATGACGGAAGTCCTTGCGTCACAAGGAATGATCTCCTAATGGTGAAGCCACTTTTCAGTGGATCCCTGCATTCGCAGGGATGACATTATGGAGGGTTTGATACAACCAATTCCGTCAAGACGGAAGTCCTGACGCCACAAGGAAATATTTATTTTCAATCTCAACTAGACCTTGTCATTCTGAGCGAAGCGAAGAATCCATTCCTATCAGAATTACCGTTACGATTGAATGAAGATATCACAAAGGCAATTCCAGTTTACGATAATTGTGACAAAGTGAGTATGTGATTAAGATGCTAATGCTTCTAACATTCGCATTAGCACTTCGTCTTCAAATGGATTCTTCGCTTCGCTCAGAATGACAAAAGGAGTATGGGATTTTGTTGTGTTGTCGGCACTTCCGTTCCGACACAAACCGTATGAATGCGTCAGGACGGAATCCTTACATTAGGGGTTAGCTGTTCTTACTCCGGTTGGAGTTGGCTTTGATCTGGTTGTGTTGTCTATGAATATGATTCCGTCAAAATCTTTTTCAATATCTATTGGGGTATAATATTTTTCTAAATTATATCTATCTGAGCCTGAGCCAATACTGCGAGATTTCAGTTCAGATTTCAAAAATCCTTTTAGTGAATCCTGAAGATTTGAATCCCAGAAATTGACTATAAATTTTGAAAAGCCGGTCTGAGCTAAATACCAATCCAAAGAATTTTCCATTGCTTCTTCTACAGTAAATTCCTGCAATCCTTTTCCCATATTTCCAGGTGTGAACTTCGTACTTGAGGAATATTCGATTGCCTGATAAGAGCCTTTACTGAAAGAAAACCCAAAAGCGTAATATGCATTACCAAACATTTCCAAGAGATATTTTCCAAAAGGTTTAAACTCTGTTCTGTCATTTTTTTTGATATGACCGTTGTGTGCCCATACAACGAATTTAGTTCCTGGCGTTTCCTGTTGTACTATGTATTTAAAATTTGAAGACATATAATTGTCTCTTTTCATAACAGATTCCTCAATATCTGAATCTGCAATAAAAAACGTTTCAAAGAATTGATCAATCACTTTTGCATGTTGAAGTGCATATTCATATTCTTCCGGTGATGAGCCCTGAATATAGTTTTCTTTGCTCAATCCAATAAACTCAATTAAAGATTGAAATTCCATTTTGCAGCTGTCTGTATTAATGAATGCAGTGTCGTAATTATCCATCCTTCTGAGAAGATTAAACAAATGCTTGGTTTGTAAAGCTTTTGGTGAATCTACTTTTTTTAAATAATTCTGAACTACATTAAATCCATCGTTATTATGCTGTATATCAAAACCTAAAAACTTTATTTTTTTATTTTCGGGAACTGTTTGATTATACGCTCTCATCCATTCTATCATATCTATAACTTCTTCAGTATCCCATGTCCAGAATCCCTGACTTGCTAATGCAGTATGTGCATTACCTTTTCCGTACAGAACATATTCATTTATATTATTGCATCCTGCGTAGGAAGCTTCGATTGCAAAAACAGTAAATCCCATTTCTTTAACGAGAAATTCCAGCATCCGTGACTTCATCTGAAAAAATTCTCTTGTTCCGTGAGTTGCTTCACCCAGACCCACTACCGACACATCTTTAAGTACCGTCTTTAAAAAATCAAGATCTTCAATTCCAATCCCCGGTGTTACACCTTTTAACGGATGAGCATGTACTTTAAAAATTGAAACAATATTTTCCTGGTCGGTTTTTTCTTCTGGTAATTTACTGTACTCCAATGAAGTTAAAAGTTTGATGGAATTAATCTCAAACTCACCCTGATGAATTGTTTCAGATTCAGATTTATTGACGGAGTTATTTACTTCAGATAAAGTAGTAATCTCAATTTTGTATTTTCCGTCTGCAGGTGAAACAAACTTAACTCTTTCAGGACCGTTAGGATCATTGGATGAATCATATGTTTTCAAAGCTTTATCTCCCTGATCAAATATAGTAATGTAAAGATCAATTCCTTTTTGCATTACAGTCATTTCAAAATATTCACCTTTATTCAGATCAACAGTATATTGAAACTTCTCACCTTTCTTAAGAAGTTGATTTATAACTTTACCCGGTGATAATTTTTCAGTTATTTCATTTGAATGGTTACAGGAAGTGAATAATAGAATAAGAATTAATATTCCGGTTTTCATAAGATATTATTTGAAAAATTGATCAAGAAAATTACTTACTATAATTGCAAATATGCATTAACGGTTAAATGACTCTTTCCTGTTAGTATAAAAACCGATTCGATCTGAAACCCACTTTCATTCTCGGGTTTTGCTCAAACATAGCGAATGAAAACTAATCTTATATCTTCCTAAATAAAAGATAATTCCTTCAACAGCTCTCATGATTTGTTTCTCGCCGTTGTTGGAGTTCCGAAAAGTCTGTAATGCACAATGAAACACCAATGATAAACAGAGCAGACTTTTCGGTCTCCAACAACAACCAAAAGTTACAAATCGCGTCCCCTTCACCTCGACAAGCTCGGTGCAAGCTCAGGCTCAGGGAGACGCTTATGGTAAAGGCTCTGAGTCCCCTCCAGAATTGGCTGACGAGATTAACTTTGCTCAATGCGGGAGACTCAGAGCGGACAATGAATATAGATTCCGAATTTACTCAAGTGTGGAAACATGATTTAGTTGTGGAGTCGGCACTTCCGTCCCGGCACAAACCGTATGAATGCGTCAGGACACCTTTCTGACGCCAGGCAGGCCTGCCTGATGCAGGCAGGGAAGTGCTGATGCCACAAGCAAAATGTTCACTTGCTTTTTACAGCAGACAGATTGTCAGGTTCAGTGTCAGGTACCGGTTTCTATGGTAACAACTTAATGCAAGAATCACTAATTTTGATCGTGAAAGTTCCGAAGAAAATATCACCCAATCCAATAATTGAATCAACTGTTGAATTCAGATTCAAATCTACAGTACCATCAAGCGCGTTGTTTGGGATGTTGTACGGAAAAATCAGTGATAAGTATAAGAAATATGAGGAGCTTCCAATTCTTGAGCTTCCAAGATCCGTGTTAGAAACTGACAGCAAGTTTAGACGCCAGCCTCAATATCGTTTTTTCATGGAAAGCTTCATAATACAGTTTGGTCCCGAAATGGTTTCGATTTCCGTAAAGAACGGATATCAGGGCTGGGATGAATTTTTCAAAGAGATCAGTTATTTGGTGAATGTGTTTAAGGAGTTAAACATAATTGAGAAAGTAACCAGAATAGGAATGCGATACATTGATTTCTTTCCGGATATTGACATATATGAAAAGATAAATATGAGAATATATCTAGGTGATGATCCATTCAAGAGCTCGTCGCAATACATTCGAACTGAGTTGAAATTGGAAGAGTATGACGTATTGCTGCAGATTACGAATAAAGCCGAAGCCATAGGAGACGGGCTAAAAAGATTTACGGGTTCACTTATTGATTATGACCTTTCCATCAGCAAAGATATTCACAACTCAGACTTCTATTCTGAGTATAATCAGATATTGAACAAGGCACACGAATATTTGAAGGATCATTTCTTTACAGTACTGATCAGAAAAGATTTCCTTGAAACATTAAACCCGGGGTATTGATATGACTGTTCTCTATACGCCACAGCATGAAACTACATCTACCACCGATTATTATGAAACAAAGACGTTTGAAACAAGGACGATAGACGTTAATCCCGGCAACATTATTAACAGTTTGATAAAAACAATTAACGAGATAGGTGGATACGCTGACCTGAAAGAGAATTGGGATTCTTACGGTGCTTCACCGGTACCGGAATCTGTGCTCTCAAGGGCCAAAGATATTGTAAGAAAAATTTATTTGAGGAATATCGAGGTCTATTACACTGCCCCATCACCCGGCGGAGATATCGTGATAGAACTTAGGAATCTTGACAAGACTTTGGAAATAGAAATCCTTTCCGACGGAAATTGCGCTTATGCCAGTTATGAAGGAGATAATGTGGAAGAAGGTGTTTATGACAGCGAATCACACAACAAAATTCTGGATTGGTTATTAAGCTAAGAGATGGAGTTGATAGAAATTCTTGATGAAGATTTTCTTCTCAGAAGAATACCCAAAGACAATCCCAACTATGTAAAACCGGATGGTACGATCTCTTCGTATTCATTTAAGCCACGCGGCAAAGCCGTGAATGAAATCTCTGTAAATATCAAGCACCTGACCAATTACAAGGACTCAATCATTGACGAAAGCAAATTTATCCTTGTTCAGCTTCTGGCGGGAATCCCCCGAGAAAATGGATTGATTTGTGTCCATTCACCTGAAGCTTCAAACTATTCACACGCAAGTGTTGCGGGCAATTTTACAAACTCAGTTAGCAGAGTTTTGGCACGAAGTTCTGTATTTGTTGGTAGGGGAGATTTTGAGTGAGGTCGATGCCAACCCTTCGTG
>CALEVL010000086.1 GCA_937924675.1 uncultured Ignavibacteria bacterium
GCCCGCCTGCAAAAAGTGCTGAAGTTCAGTATTCTCCGGGCAGGCCCGCCTGCAAAAAGTGCTGAAGTTCAGTATTCTCCGGGCAGGCCCGCCTGCGTAAAGTGTTGAAGTTCAGTATTCTTCGGGCAGGCTGCATCCTAATTGCCTAAAATTGCTCGCTTTGGCTACGTGAATTTCAACTCCTCACACGACAGAAGAGCACTGTCGTGTTCGTCAAACAGGAAATTCACGCCCGCCTGCGTAAAGTGTTGAAGTTCAGTATTCTTCGGGCAGGCTTACGCCAAAGCTCACAATTTTTTGCGGCAATTGGGATGAGGCGGGTTGTTCCTGCGACATCTGAAAAAGCATTTTATTTTGAGCTGTATTTACCGCATTACTTAAATATGAAAAACGTTTTGGACGGTATTGTGACTTTACTAACAAATACGGACATTAATAAGCATTGTTCCGGGAACTCTCCACCATTTTGAGAAATTTTTGTAACTAACAAAAATGAAATGCGATATATAGCTTGCAAAAAAATATTTTACACAATTGAAGAGAGCATTTTGCCTTCACGGGCACTTTTATCAGCCGCCGCGTGAAGATCCATGGACAAATGAAATAGAACCGCAGAGTTCCGCGGCGCCGTTTCATGATTGGAACGAGAGGATTTTTCAGGAATGCTATAAACCGAATTCTGAAGCTGTGATTGTTGATCAACATGACAATGTTATCAGAAAAGTTAATAATTTCGAGCATTGCAGTTTCAACTTTGGTCCAAGCCTTCTTTCCTGGATTATGAAAAAGCATCCCAAGACTTATGCACGGATCATTGATGCAGACAGAAGAAGTTTGCTAAAGCACAACGGACATGGCAATGCAATAGCAATGGCATACAATCACATGATCATGCCTCTTGCAAATGAACGGGATAAGATCACGCAGGTAAAATGGGGCATTGAAGATTTCCGTTTTCATTTCGGGAGAATGCCTGAGGCAATGTGGCTGCCGGAGACAGCCTGTGATATGGCAACAGTGGAAGTTCTCATCAATGAAGGCATAAAATTCATTCTTCTTGATCCGTCTCAGGCCGATCTTGTCAGAAAAACACCGCGCGGCAAATGGTACGATGCATCAACCTCCCTGCAATCGGGAATTCCTTACAAATGCTTTTCACAAGAGAATAGTCATAAGTTCATTAATATTTTTTTCTATGACGGACCGCTCTCAAAAAATCTGGCATTCGATGATCACATATTCGAATCATATAAACTGCTCCGCAGAATTGAAGATACCGCTTATCCGCCTAATGCTTCAGAACATCTGATTTGCGCTGCACTTGACGGTGAAACATTCGGTCATCACAAAAAATATACTGAGAGAACCATTGCATATCTGTTTGACGATTTGTTGCCGGCCACTGACATTCGTCAGGTCAACTTCGGTCAGTATCTTGAAGAGAATTCCGGAAAACAGGAAGTCATCATCAAGAGCGGCCCTTCAGGAGAAGGAACTTCATGGAGTTGCACTCATGGCGTAGGAAGATGGAAGGAGAACTGCGGTTGCGGAACCAGTTCTGAGAATCCAAGTCAGGAGTGGCGCATGCCTCTTCGCATGGGACTAAATGAACTGAGGGATAATATATGGAAAATCTATGTGGAGGCATCGGCGAGTTTCTTCAAAGATCCGGAAGCGGCACGGAATGATTACATAAGAGTATTGCTTGATCCGTCATTTGAATCGGCTTCAGAGTTTCTTTACAGAAACTCTCAAAGATATTTAACTGCTGATGAAAGCGAATATTGTATAAGATTGCTTGAAATGCAAAAGTTCTCGATGTTCATGTTCACAAGCTGCGGTTGGTTCTTTTCAGACATTTCAGGGATTGAAGCAATTCAGAACATGAGATATGCGGCACGTGCAATTGAACTTGCACAGGAAGTTTCCGGCACAGATCCGGAACCAAAATTCCTTGAGTGGCTATCCTTTGCACAAAGTAACATTGCCTCAAACGGAACAGGCAGAGATATTTATCTGAAAAATGTGCTTCACATGAAGAACGGGCATGAGCCGTTTAAGTAGATGTTAAGATGAATTCAAACCAATTACCAATAATTGTTAAAAAAGAAGAATAACTCATCTTATGACCGGCTTCTGCAATCAAGGACCGGTGAGAAGTGGAATCGGATTGGAATCAATAAGCGAGCAGGTGTGTGCGTTCCGCTTTTCTCTGTATATTCATCTAAAAGTATTGGAACAGGTGAGTTTCCTGACATAAGGCTTCTGATAGACTGGTGCAAAAAGTCAGGATTAACTATCCTGCAATTGCTTCCCCTAAATGAACTGGGCTATGATTTTTCTCCATACAATGCAATAAGCACATTTGCACTTGAGCCAATGTATTTATCATTGTTAAAACTGAAGAATTCTGCTGCCGGATCATTCAGGAAAGACATTAAAGAACTCTCAGAGAAATTTCCTGCCGGTACACGCTTCATGAACAAGGATGTGAAGTCAGCAAAGATTATTTTGCTGAGAAAGATCTTCAACAAGTCAGAGAAGAGTTCCGAAGAATTCATGCAGTTCAAAGTTAGAAATATGCACTGGCTTAAGTATTATGCACTGTTCAGGGTTCTTGCAGAAATGAACAACGGCAAAGAGTGGATTGACTGGGACATAATGGACAAGTATCTCTCACCTGCGGTTCTGCAGAAAATTAATGCGACAATGAACGAAGAGCTGGAGTTTTTTTACTGGCTTCAGTGGCAATTGTCTGAACAATTGAAGGATGCGGCTTCTTACGCTAAGAAGAAGGGTGTTCTGATCATGGGTGACCTTCCGTTCCTCGTTGCGCGAAACAGTGCCGATGTTTGGGCATACAAAAATTATTTTAAACTTCACCTTTCTTCCGGCGCACCTCCTGACATGTATTTTGCAGCGGGTCAAAAATGGGGAATGCCTCCTTATGACTGGAGCAATATCCGCGCAGATAATTACAGCTATGTTCGTGCAAGATTAAAGTATGCGGAGAATTTTTATGACATGTACAGAATCGATCACTTTGTCGGGTTATTCCGGCTGTGGACAGTCAGCGCGGAAGAAACAAGCGCATCAGGAAGTGTTATGGGCGAGTTCGACCCCCCTTATGAACAACTCTGGGGTGAACACGGCAAAGAAATCATAAACGTAATGAATGAAAGTACATCAATGCTGCCTTGTGCTGAAGATCTGGGAACAGTTCCGGACTGTTCAGATCCTGTTTTGTTTGAGTATGGAATTCCCGGAATGAATGTGCAGAGATGGGAAAAAATGTGGGGAGGATTAAACTCTTTCCTTCCGGCTCAGAACTACAGAGAGAATTCCAATGCAGTCATATCAACACACGACTCAAGCTCATTTCCCGACTGGTTCGAGCGTGAGGCCGGGACTGTTGACAAAACAGCTTTCAAAATGCTTTGTGCGAAAAAGGGATTTGATGAGGGAAGGATTGACAATCTCGTAAACGAGCTGTTTGAGTTTCGCAATGGTGATGAAAACAAGCTTCATTGGAAACCCGAAATATCCAACGTGTATATGATCTTACAGAAGTTTGAATCCGGCCATGCCGAGATTCAGGAGATCATCAGCATGTATCTTTCTACATATAACGAAAAGAAGGCATTCTCAAATTACCTTGGGCACAAAACAAACTCGGAAAGGGCAACTCCTTCACTGATAAGAAAGAATCTTGGAAAGATCTTCGAAACAAGATCCATATTCAGCATACAGCTTCTGATGGAATATCTGTTCCTTGACAAGAAGATACTGAGCAAGAATAAATACTATAGAATCAATACTCCCGGCACAATCAGCAATTTGAACTGGTCAGCCGTTATACCAATCTCACTGGATGAACTCTTGAAAAGTGATTTGAATGAGCAGGTGAAAAAACTAATTGAATCAAGCGAAAGGTTGTAGCTAAATCCGGAACTAATCCTTCCGGAATTTTCTGAATGCGAAGATATGCTGCTTTACATAGCTGATTGTATCGTGCCACATTACTTTCATGTAAGACTTCACTCTTAACGGATCTTCCGGTCCTTCTACTGACAATGGATAATCAGGCGTATCGCTAAGACCGTAGAGTCGTGGCTTTCTGACTTTCGGATCCGGAAAGAAAGCTGTTCCGAATATCCAGTCCCACATCGCAAGCTTTGTTCCGTAATTGTTCTGAAACTCTCTGCCGCCGTCATCGGAATGATGCCATCTGTGCATCTCCGGTCCGTTGATGAAATACTGAAGTTTCCCAAGCCGCACGTCAATGTTGCAGTGAATGAACATCCCCCAGATTGCGCTGATCATTCCTTTGTAAATTGCAACTTCAGGTGATGCACCAAGTAGAATTATAGGTGCAAACTCAATCGTCTGATTAATAAGTATTTCCAGCGAATGTGAACGTGAACCTGAGAGCCAGTCAACTGACTTTGGAGAATGATGAGCTTCATGCAATCTCCACAAGACTTTATTGTTGTGCATCCAACGGTGAAACCAATAGATGTAAAAATCATGAGCAATGACAAGCACTAAGACCTGCAGCCAGACGGGCCAGCTGTCAAGCAAACTGTAACTGTATAGATCCGTGTTATTCTTGATCCAATTAAGAAATCCGAAGATGATGAGTCCCAGAAGATAACTTTGTACGATAGTGTAGAGTATCATGTCGTTGAAGAATCCTTCTCTGAAGATCTTCTGACCTTTGGTGTAAGGATACATTCTCTCCAGAATCACCATAAGAATTGCAGTTGCGACTATTGTAATTAATGACCAGACTTGTAAAGACATGGTACAAAATTAATCATGGCAAGATATTCTAGCTATGTAAAAAGTTAGTTTAAATTTAAAACTGAATTTCTATTTTAAGCCATAAAAATCTATTTTTATCATGCAGTCAAAGGCATCCACACCGGAAGAATACATTGAATCACTTCCCGAAGACAGAAAAGAAGTCATCAGTAAGCTGAGAAAAGTTATTAAGAAAAATCTCCCGAAAGGGTTTGGGGAAGGGATGTATTACGGAATGCTCGGATTTGTAGTACCGCACAAGCTTTATCCGGCCGGATATCATTGTGATCCGAAAATCCCTTTGCCTTTTATTAGTGTTGCCTCACAGAAGAATTTTGTAGCAGTATATCACATGGGAGTATATTCAGATCCTAAGCTCCTCGATTGGTTCACCAAAGAATTTCCTAAGCACAGTAAAGGTAAACTTGACATGGGAAAGAGTTGCATCAGATTCAAGAAGATGGATGATATTCCATATGCTTTGATAGGAGAGCTAGCATCAAAGATCACACCTCAGGAATGGATTTCAATTTATGAGAAAAGCTTTAGGAGTTGAGAGTTGAGATTTATGAGTTGTCCTGGATTGATGCCATTTGCAAAAGTTATTGCGAAGCCCTCGCAGAGGGGAAAGTTAAATTTTGTCCGTAAGGAATTCCTGAAATGGAAATGAATAACCAAATAATTCTTCCTGCTTCACCTGACATTTTTGGCACGACATGTGAGCATACAGCAGCTATTTCTAATTTTTAATTTCTAATTTCTAATTGCTTCAGAGAAAGTAGTTGAGCATTTTATAAATGAGTTTAGCCGTTAGAAAATCAGGATAAGTAAATCCTTTTCTCGGTGAAAGCTCAACTACATCGAATCCGACAACATTATTGTTCTTGCCAAGCATTCTCAGAAGTTTCATGGTCTCGTCCCAAAAGAATCCGTTCGGCTCGGGGGTGCCTGTTGACGGCATTATTGACGGATCGAAGTAATCCACATCAAAAGTAATGTAAACATTTTTCTTGAGCGTTTTTAATACTTCTTCCTGCCAGTTGTCTCCATACTTTCCGTTCCTGATCTCAAATGCAAAGAACGTGTTAATTCCCTTGCTCCTGATGAAGTCATATTCCTCTTTGCACTGAGCTCGGATTCCTACCTGCGTAATTGCAGTTGTAAACTCACTGACTCTGGCCGCAAAGCTTGCATGCGAATACTTACTGCCTTCGTATTCATCCCGCAGATCTGAGTGCGCATCAAAGTGAAGAACTGAAACATCTTCAAATGAATTGAAGTGCGCTTCAATCGGTGCCGTTGATATTGAATGCTCGCCTCCGAGAGTTACAACAAACTTACCATCATCGATCAGCTCTTTTACTTCCTCATAAATTGTTGCAAGTGCCTTGCTGCCTTTCTTCTTGCCAAGTTCAACTGGATGGAGTGAACAAATTCCTCTTTCAAAGCAAAATTGCCTGTCGAGTTCTTCATCAAAGAATTCAACATAATGTGATGCATCAAGAATTGCCGCAGGACCGCCGGCTGTGCCTTTCCCATAAGAAGTTGTGTATTCATATGGAACAGGCAAAATTGCAACTTTAGAATCTCTGTAATTGGAATACTTCTTGTCTATTGCAAGAAAATTATTCTTAATGGAGTAAAACTTTTTCTTATACATTGATCAATCGAATTTATATTCTACAACATCAAAGAGTTCTTTCAATGTTTGTACGATCTTGTCCTTTTCCGGGAGTTCTCCTTCTTTCTGCTCTTTCATGTTTCCAACCACAGCTGCGGGAGTTTCGTTTTTCACACTTACATGTTCGCTTGCTTCAGTCAGGAATTTTTTTTTTGATCCCTTCAGTTCGGTAATGATTTCTGCAAGATCGCTGACCTCTGAATTTACGCGGCAGAGTTCCGCGATCAAAACCTCCAGAAAGATCTTTTGGTTGGATGACAAGCGTATTCTGTTCTCTGCATCAGACAAGACTTTCATGAGCCGCAGGATACTGTCTATGCTGAACAACTTTGCTTCAGCAGTAAATTTCTCCTTTATCGAATCCGGTTCATCTATCAGGTCTTCTTCGGAAGTGGATTTGATTATCAACAGATCACGGAAATGTTCTGTGAGTCCGTTGAAGAATGTTTGAATGTCAAGCCCCTTTGCGCTCAATTCGTTGAAGTAATTAAGAGCACTTTTCACATCGCCGGAGTTTATGAACTCTGCCATGGAAAAATAAATCTCTTTCTGCGGAATGTTCAGAAAGCTTACCAGATCTCCGATTGTGATCTTCTCACCGCAGTATGAAACCGCGCTGTCAAATACGCCTAAGGCATCGCGAAGTGCGCCATCACCAAGCTTTGCAATAAGAAACAGCGATTCGTTATCAATCTTCACTTTCTCCTCTTTTGCAACTTCTTTCAGCTTATCCGATATTTCCGACACTCTCAATCTCTGAAGCGGAAACCTCTGACAGCGGCTGACAATAGTGGCAGGTATCTTTTCCGGGTTTGTGGTTGCAAGCACGAACACGAGATATGGCGGCGGCTCTTCAAGAATTTTCAGCAATGCATTGAATGCCTGTTGCGTAAGCATGTGAACTTCATCGATGATGAAGAACTTGTAGTCTGCTTTCATAGGATGTGCCTTTGCTGCCTCCTGAATATCACGAATGTCATCTATGCCCCGCCTTGAAGCCGCATCTATTTCTATCACATCCGGATGAATGCTTCTTCTTATTTCATTGCAGGATTCACACTTGTCGCATGGTTCACCATCCTTTTGGTCATGACAATTAAGTGCCTTTGCGAGTATCCTTGCGATAGTTGTTTTGCCGACACCACGCGGGCCGCTCAACAGATACGAGTGTGCAATTTTGCCGGCAACAACAGCATTCTTCAAAGTTTGCGTAACAAACTCCTGCGAAGTTACTTCGGAAAATTTTTGCGGCCTGTATTTTCTTGCCGAGACAGTGTATGTGGACAAGTTAACCTGTTTGTTATTATTTATAATGTTTGAACTATTTAATGAACTTCACTTTCTTGCCGGTGAAGACATGCTTGATCCCGTCTTCTACTTTGTCAACAAGCACAATCTCAAGCTGATCAAGAATTTCCTTTTGTATCTCTGCAAGGTCTTTCTCATTCTCAGCAGGAATAAGAACGGTCTTGATACCGCTTCTTACCGCTGCAAGAAGTTTTTCATTTAGACCTCCGATGGGGAGAACATTACCTCTTAGTGTTATCTCGCCGGTCATTGCAACATCCGGCCTTACGGGAGATTTTGTAATTGCAGAAAGCATCGCCATTATCATCGTGATCCCGGCAGATGGACCGTCTTTTGGTATTGCTCCTTCAGGTAAATGAATATGTATTTCTTTTTCTTTGAAGAATGTCGGAGGAATACCAAACTTGCTTGCGTTAGATTTGATATATGAGAGTCCGGCCTGTGCAGATTCTTTCATAATGTCACCGAGTTTGCCGGTCAGTATGAATTTATTCGGACCGTTCATAATAGTTACATCCACATTCAGAATGTCACCGCCCATTGAAGTCCATGCCAATCCTACAACAGAACCTATCTTTGATTTCTCCTTCATATCCAGAAGTTTTGTCTTGTACTTTGGAACTCCCAGATACTTCTCAACCATTTCTTCCTTTATTGCAAATGACTTCTTTGCCTTGGAAGGAGCGGCTTCAACAATTTCCCTCGTAACCTTTCTGATTATTGAAGAGAGTTCCCTCTCAAGATTTCTGACACCTGCCTCCCGGGTATATTCACGTATCACTTTCAATATCACATCATCAGGCAGAGTAACATTCATATCCTGAAGCCCGTGCTCTGCTATTTCCTTTGGGATTATGTGTCGCCTTGCAATCTCCACTTTTTCAAAGTCAAGATAGCTTCGCATCTCGATTATCTCCATCCTGTCAAGCAAAGGCAGAGGTATCGAGTAGTAAACGTTTGCGGTTGTTATAAACAGCACATTGGACAGATCATAATCAACATCAAGATAATGATCGTTGAATGTTGAATTCTGCTCGGGATCCAACACCTCAAGCATTGCGCTTGCGGGATCGCCCCTGAAATCATTGCTCATCTTGTCTATCTCATCAATAAGAAGAACAGGATTCACGCTGCCTGCCTTCTTCATAGCCTGAATTATCTTACCCGGCATTGCGCCAATGTAAGTTCGTCTGTGGCCTCTTATCTCTGCTTCATCTCTTACACCACCTACTGATATTCTGACAAAATTTCTGTTCAGCGCGCGTGCTATTGATTTTCCAAGCGATGTCTTGCCGACTCCCGGAGGACCTACAAAGCAAAGTATCTGTCCTTTTGGAGACTTTCTGATATTCTTTTCTTTCAGAAGTTTCAATACTGCGATTAGTTCGAGAACCCTGTCCTTCGCCTTGTCAAGTCCGTAGTGATCTTCATCAAGTATTTTCTTTGCATGCTTAAGATTGAAATTATCATCCGTGAAGACAGACCATGGAACACTCACCATCCAATCAAGATAATTACGAATGACCGAATAGTCGGGAGACATAGACGGAGTCTTCTTAAGTTTGGTGAACTCCTCCTGTGCCTTCTTCAAAATAGGCTCAGGCATTCCGGAGGTTTCGATCCTTTCCTTCAGGCGCATCATTTCAGGATCAGACTCAACGCCTTCTCCGAGTTCATCCTGCAATATTCTTATCTGTTCCTGAACAATGAACTTTCTCTGATTCTTCTGCATCGTCTGATAGATCTTGTCATCGATCTCTTTTTCAACGTTCAGGATCTCCATCTCCGAACTTAGGATAAGAAGTATTTCATAATACTGTTTGTGGAGATCACCTATCTCAAGGATCTTCTGCTTTTTAGGAACACCTGCATTTATGGTGGATGCAATGTAGTAAAGTTTTCGGTCCGGCTCCTTTATATTCTCATATGCAACGAGCGTTTCCTGCGGGATAGTGCGGTTTGTCTGAACATAATCAGTAAAGAGCTTAGTGGCTTGTCTCATAAGCGCTTCAAGCTCGTTATCACGCTTAAATGCAGGATTCTTCATCTCGAATGTTGCAGAAATGAACTTGCCTCCGTGAAATTTCTTTACATCAGCAGAATACAGCCCGTCAACGAGTACTTTGATCAAACCGTTTGGAAGACGAAGCACTTGAATTATTTTTGCGACCGTTCCGGTATGATAGAGATTTTCAAATGTAGGTTCTTCTATTTTTTCGTCGACCTGTGCTACAAGCAGTATGAATTTATCTTTCTCAACCGAGCTGTTTACTGCAGAAATTGTGGATTCTCTGCCTGCGAGAATAGGAAACATCATGTACGGATAAACCACCATATCTTTCAGAGGCAACACCGGAAGAGTATCGGGAATGTCGGAATTAAACTCCTGAATGCCTTGTTCAGTATCGAAGATCACTTCACTTTGTTCATCGTTAAGCTCTTCACCGGTAATGTCAGTGTTGCGAGTTTGTTTATTGTTCTTGGTTTTGCTTGCCATCAATTTGAGTTATTTTGTGAAATATATAGCCGCATCTGTAGAGTTTCAATCCCTAAACTTTCTAGTTCAAATGTCTAAACAAATTACGAAGCCTGTCTTTGATTCTGAAAAATAGGAAAATTCAGGACTAAAAATTTTGCTGTACAAAACTTGTAAAAATTCACAACATAAGAAATCCAAATTTTGTCTTGAAATAAGCCATGATTCGAAATATCTTAAACTAAATTCAGTACAGCAATTGCGTTTTCTTAAATATCTTATTGTTTCGGTTACTGCCCTGCTAACTGGCTATTTGCTTCCGGGATGCAGTTTTCTTACATACAGCACGGTTGATCGTCCCAATGTACCTGATTCTCTGCAAAAGGATGTAGAGCCTGATTTCAATAAATCTCTGGATTTTGATTTTCAGGATTTTACTTCATACCTGTTTATGGGAAACAGAATTGAGAACTTCTCCGCATACTTCAATAAGTTTCACATAGCCAGCGAGGATTTTGATCTCGCTTCTGAAGAGTACAGGACGAGTTTTATCGCCACATATAACAGGCGTCTGGATTCTCTCGGTGTAACTCCTCCCATAACAGCTTCCGTCAAGGAAAAACTTGACAAGTCCATAGAGCGAGCATCCAAGATCATTCAATACCACAAGAACAGCAAGTATATTGATGATGCCGTACTTATCATAGGCAAAGCATACTACTATCAGACAGACTATATTAATTCCGAAAGAAAATTCAACGAATTCCTTTCACGCCTTTCATCCAGCGATCTTACTGATGAAGCTTTGCTCTTTCTTGGCCGGACAAAAGTAAAACTTGGCAAAGAGGAAGAAGGTCTGGATATATTCAAAGCTCTTATCAAGGAATCTCAAAGCAAAGAGATTAAGTCACTTGCAGCAAGGGAGCTTGGAATTCTTGCATATAACGGAGGCAATCTGAAGGATGCGGTAGAATATTTTAAGGATGCAATTGAGTACTCAGTGGATAATGAGCGCAAAGCCGAAAATCAGTTTATACTTGCGCGTCTAAGCAGTGCATACAAGCCTGAGACTGCTGCTGCGGAATTCAGGAAAGTTCTTGATTATTCTCCTGACTTTGATCTGACATTCTTTGCGCGGCTCAATTATGCAAAGGGACTTATACATAATAAGAATTTTACTGATGCTGAAGATGAGCTTACTTCAATGAGAAAGAAATACCGTGACTTCAAGGATTTCACCCCTCTTATCGATCTTGAGATTGCAAACAATCTTTATACACACGGAGATATTAAAAGTGCAAAGCAAAAATACTACGAGGTAATTGTTCAACATGCAAATTCACCATCAGCATCTGATGCTTATTACTTCTTAGGATTGGACCTTGAAACCAGAGAGAAGGATTATCTGAATGCTCTGGTAAATTATAAGAAAGCAACACAGGAAAACACTTTGTCGGAGTTTTATCCGGAAAGTTCAAAGAAAGCAAAGACATTTGAAAAATATTTCAGTCTTCAAAGTGAAATAAAAGAGTCAAAGGACTTCGTAATACCAGAGACAAATCCTGAAGTTGAAAGATACAGAGCTATCTACAATGAGGAGAAGGGCATTGAGCAGTTGGAAGAACAGAGGAACAAAGACAACCGCGGACTTGATAACAATAACAGAGGTACAGAAGACGGGACACAAACAGGTGACGGAAAAGGAAAACCGGGCGGGGCAATGGTTTTGAACCCGGACATTCTCAGAGATACAACGGAGAATCCGGACGGCGATCCTACAAAGGGCTTTGATCCCACAGGCGGACAAAATACGGAGAAGAATCAGCAGTTTAATCCGGGCAATGTGTCAAATGAAAAGTCAGAAGAAATAAAGAAAGAAGGTGAGATCAATAAGCAGAAGGAAGACAGCTTGAATGCAATAAAGCAGATTCAGGAGGAACAGGATAAAACGAATAAGATTTATGATTCATATTATGAACTTGCCGAATTGTTTATGTATGATATGAACTTACCTGATTCAGCAGAACACTATCTAAAGCTTCTCATTGACAAATATCCTGATCCAACTAAGAAAGCCAAAGCTATGTTTATGCTTGGGACTTTTTACAAGTCGGGCGGTAAGGATGAACTTGCCACGGAGACTTTTGCGGATATCATTGCAAATTTTCCGTCAACTGTTTATGCAAGGGAAAGCAATGTGATTCTCAATAGGAATTCCGTTGTTCAAAGCGATTCATCCAACCAAAGCGAAGACCTTCTTACTAAAGCTTTACTGGCATTGAACAATGAACGATATCCCGATGCTGTGAATATGCTTCGTCAATACTCCGATTTGAACCCGGGCGATACTCTGTCTGCAAAGGCGATTTATGGTATTGGATGGATCTATCAGAATCGTTTGCTTAACAAAGACAGCGCTCTTGCATATTACAATCTTCTGAAAATGAGATTCCCTGAATCGCCATATTATGCCAACATTGCAGCTACGCTTGATTATTACGCATCCCTCGAGCCGAAAACAAGTGATTCAACCGGTGTCAGCAATATTGCAACGGACAGCTTGAGTGCAGACGGTGAAGAGTTACCCAAAGAAGAAAAGACAGAAGGAAATCCTGATAAGGAGACCGTGCAGGTAAACCCAACGGCCCCCGGCATCAAGCTTACACAAGAAGAGCTTGAGTTTTTGTTAATGAAAGGTGATGAGAGATAAGCTCTGCCGGCTTACCACTCCAATAATTTCCTAATTGCCGAACCCACTTTTTCAGCATTAGGAAGCATGGCTCGCTCCAGTCCAACATTTAAAGGAACTGCCGGAACATTGACCGCACCAAGAACTTCTACAGGCGCATCAAGATATTTAAAACAGATATTTGAAATTCTTCCTGCCAGACTTTCAGCAAATGAATTGAGAGATTGTTCTTCTGTGAGTACAAGACAC
Organism: uncultured Ignavibacteria bacterium; assembly: GCA_937924675.1. GTDB lineage: Bacteria > Bacteroidota > Ignavibacteria > Tepidaquicellales > Tepidaquicellaceae > JADJAH01. The sequence continues at coordinate 13,207 of CALEVL010000086.1, forward strand.
TTTCCATGCCTCCTTACCGATTCATAAACAGCTTCCTCATCCAAGGGATAAAGAGTTCTAAGATCAAGTATCTCAATCTGTCCCGGAAATTTCTTAGAAGCATTTATTGCCCAGTGTACACCCATTCCATATGTTATCACTGTCATTGATTCGCCGGAATCAATTTTCTCTTTGACTGCATTTTGAAATATGCGTGCTTTGCCGAATGGTACTAAATAATTTTCATCTGGTTCTATACACTTAGCATTTTCAGTTCCATGAACCTTGCTCCAGTAAAGCCCTTTGTGCTCGAACATTATCACCGGATTAGGGTCAAGAAATGCAGACTTCATTAATCCCTTCATATCCGCTGCATTGCTTGGATAAGCGATCTTGATTCCGCGAATGGGTAGAATGCTCGATTCAATACAATCAGAATGATATGGCCCGCCACCGCCATAAGCACCGCACGGAATGCGAATGACAGCCGACACCGGATATTTTCCCTGAGTAAGATAACATGATTTTGAAATCTCTACTATTAGCTGATTGAAACCGGCCCATGCATAATCTGCGAATTGAATTTCAACTATAGGTCTGGCTCCGACTGCACTCATACCCATTGTAGATCCAACTATATAAGCTTCCTGAATTGGTGTGTTGAATACCCGGTTATCGCCGTACTTCTGTGCAAGCGTTGCAGCTTCTCTGAAAACACCGCCAAGCCTTCTGCCAACATCCTGACCATAGAACAAAGCTTCCGGATTGTCGCGAAGAATTTCATTCATGGCATGAAGTCCGGCATCAACCATTATGACCGGCTCAGATCCTGCAGGTTCGCGTTCACCAATTTCTTCTGTTACCGGAGTTGGCGCAAACTCATGAAGCAAGAGAGTCTCAGGATCAGGCTCTACGGCATCAACGGCATTCTGAAAACTTGCATTGACAAGTCTGATAGAGTCTTCTTCAATCTTCTTAAGTTCACTGAGAGATATTCCAAGTTCAAGCAATCTGTTTTTCAGTATAGGAAAAGGGTCTCTGCTTGCGTGATCTGCGAGGTCATGTTCCGTCCTGTACCATTCTTTTCTTACACCGGATGTATGATGACCGAGTAAAGGAACTACAGCATGAACCAAAGCAGGTTTACGTTTGGTTCTGACATAATTCAGAACATCGCCAAATTTCTCATAGCACTCTTCAAAATCCGAACCGTTCAACTTATATCTCTTCATGCCCTTGAAGCCGGCGGCAAATTCGTAAGCATCCATTGCCCTCATTTCATCGGCATAAGCTGAGATGCCCCAGTTGTTATCCTGCACAAGAAATATTATTGGCAATTGTTTAAGCACTGCCATCTGAAATGCCTCGGAGACTTCACCTTCGGTTACTGAGCCGTCGCCAAGCGAACATACAACAACCGGCTTCTGAGTTTTTGGCAGGAGATTAATTGATTCAAGATACTGAATTCCGTGAGCCATGCCTGTGGCAGGTATTGCCTGCATTCCTGTAGCACTTGACTGGTGGGGGATCTTAGGGAAACCTATTCGCTTTAGCGATGGATGACCGTAATAAGTTCTGCCGCCTGAAAAAGGATCATCTGCTTTAGTGAGAAGTTGCAGCATGAGTTCATACGGCTGAAGTCCGAGTCCCAGCAAAATAGATTCATCTCTGTAATAAATGCTCAGGAAGTCATATTCTTCAAGCTGCATTCCTGCAGCAAGCTGAACCGCCTCATGGCCGCGAGAAGTTGAGTGTACATATTTGCAGATCTGTCTGTTTTCGTCGAAGATTTCTGCGTTTCTCTTTGTGATACACATATAGGCAAATGCCTTGAGCAGGATAGTCTTGTCTGTCATGAAAGATGTTTAGAAGTCAGCATGCAATTTAGAAACTATACTCTTTGATACAATTCAAAAAAGACGAAATTGAGAGAGCTTGCTTTCAGGGGGTTAGAAGTCTTATTCTTAAAAGCTTAATTCCGGTTGAGGAATTTAAAAGCAATTGTTTCAAAGCCCTGACGAAGCTATTTTTCCAAAATTTAATTACAAAGACCGAATGAAAAGTATTCACAAGTTCATTATTCCTGTAATAGCAATTGTTGCAGGATTCCTGTTTTTTCAGTCATGCAGCAAACAAGGTACGGATGAAATACTTATCGGTGAATATGCATCATTGACCGGAAGCGAAGCTACATTCGGGCAGTCGTCACATAACGGACTTGTGCTTGCAGTTGAAGAGATCAACAGCAAGGGCGGTTTGCTTGGTAAGAAGATAAAACTTGTTACGGAGGATAATCAGGGTAAGCCGTCTGAAACTCAGACTGTAGTTCAGAAACTTATAAACAGGGACAAAGTAGTCGCGGTCATTGGTGAAGTTGCATCATCAAGAAGCAAAGCCGGTGCACCGATTTGCCAATCCTCAAAGATACCGATGATAACCCCCGCATCGACAAATCCGGAAGTTACTTCAATCGGCGACTATATTTTCAGAGTATGTTTTATAGATCCGTTTCAGGCAACGGTAATGAGCAAGTTTGCATTGAACTCTATGAAAGTAAAAAAGGTAGCACTGCTCATTGATCAGAAGAATGCTTATTCAACCGGACTGGCGGATAACTTCAGGAAAGTTTTTACAGAGATGGGCGGCGAGATAGTTGAAGAGCAGAAATATTCCAACGGCGACAAAGATTTCAAAGCACAGCTTACAGCAATAAAGGCAAAGAATCCCGAGGCAGTATTCATTCCCGGATATTACACTGATGTTAATCTGATTTCGATACAGGCAAGAGAGATTGGTCTTACAGTTCCGTTATTCGGAAGTGATGGCTGGGAATCAGAAAAATTAACGGAAGGAAAAGCCAAGGATGCTCTCGAAGGCAGTTTCTTCTCCACGCACGTATCATCGGATGATCCTTCTCCTCAGATCCAGGGTTACATAAAGAAGTACAGGGAAAAATATGGCAAGGAACCGGACGCTATGAGTTTTCTTGCATATGATGCAGGCATGATCCTGTTTGATGCAATCAAGAGAGCCGGCGACACATCCGGGGAAAAGATCAAGAATGAACTTGCGAAGACGAAAGACTATCAGGGCGTGACCGGGATTATAACTATTAACGAACAGCGAAACGCCGTGAAACCTGCGGTAGTCCTTGAAGTTAAGGACGGTAAGTTTGTTTACAAGGAAACAATAGCTCCATAAGAAAGCGGACCGAATAAATATCACTCAATAAGAAAAACTTTCACAGGAACTGCAACTGATGTCAGAGTTTATTCAGCAGTTAATTAACGGTTTGTCACTCGGAAGCATCTACGCGCTGATAGCGCTTGGATACACGATGGTTTACGGAATTCTGAAGTTCATAAATTTTGCTCACGGGGAAGTATTCATGCTTGGAGCATTTTTTGGATATTATCTTGCAAGAGCGTTCGGAGTTGCAGAGCCTTCTATAACAATGGCGCTGGTTATCTTACTTTTGACGATGGCCGGCACTGCAATTACAGGAATGATTATTGAGAAGCTTGCTTACAAGCCGTTAAGAAATTCATCGAAGCTTACCGTACTCATCACAGCTATTGGCGTATCATTGTTTCTACAATATACGGGGCAGCTCATCTTTGGCGCGGATCCAAAATCATTTCCAACCATAATCGAGAATACGAGTTTCAACATTCTCGGCGCAACGATCGGCACAAATCAGATAGTTGTTCTTGTGTCGGCAGTATTGCTAATGTATTTATTAAGACTAATAGTATTCAAGACAAAGAAGGGAATTGCTATCAGAGCTGTATCTAACAATATGACAGCGGCTTCCTTGATGGGCATCAACATCAACAATATCATTTCATTTACATTTGCGATAGGCTCATCACTTGCGGGAGCGGCGGGTATTCTTTACAGCATAAATTATCCGAGCATAGATCCGTTAATGGGTTTACTTCCGGGACTAAAAGCATTCATTGCAGCAGTTCTCGGTGGAATCGGAAACTTTCCCGGTGCAGTCGTTGGCGGAGTGCTGATAGGACTCGTTGAAACATTTACTGTAGGTTACTTGTCACCTACTTACAGAGATGCAATTGCCTTTGCAATCCTCATACTGATACTTCTCGTAAAGCCGACAGGACTATTCGGAAAAAAAGATATAGAAAAGGTCTGACGATCAGTTTACTGTTTCTCTTTCCTTCTTTCTCTTCATGAAATCCATTATATAAAAGATCAAAGCAAGGAAGGTGAAAAGCGCCATCACGAGAATGATGAGATTGCTACGTTTCAATCCCATAACAACAAACATAATTGCAGAAACTAGAGTAAGTCCAACTCCAATATGTGCCGCTGTCTTATTATCCTTCTTAACCGGAATTGATATAAGATAGAGTACAACTCCAATTGCCGGAGCAATCAAAGGAGTCCAGCTTACCATTCCCGAAACAAAATATCCGTAAACTCCGAGTATAATCAGAACTCCGGCATTTGCCGCCATTACTTTTGCAATTCCCATAGTAATTTTTTTTGACAAAATTAGTTTCAGTTATACTCTTTATCAATTCAGTAATTGCATTCCGTCGGAAATGAGGATGAATGAGTTGCAATATGGAATTCATGCTATCGGCTAAAATGGAATTTCTAAGCAGAATGAGTACGTTGAGTGTGTACAAGGATATGAACATTGACAAATTCAATTAATCGCCTTATTTTGTCAGGTCATTTTTAATAAACACCTTATTTATTCAGGTATAACTCCGATGAAACATACAGAAGATCTTAAGCTGGATGAAATAGATTACAAGATACTGTCCCGGCTTCAGAAGAATTGTCAGATAAAGAAAAACGAACTTGCCGAATATGTGGGATTATCATTGCCGTCAACAATTGACCGAATAGCAAAACTTGAGTCTCATGGTTACATCAGATCATACAATGCAGTGCTGGATCCGCAGAAGCTTAAGCTAGATATTACATGTTTCATATTTGTGACGAGTGAATCTTCAAAGCATTACAAACAATTTGTCGAGCACAGTATTGCTGCAAAGGAAGTGCTTGAATGTCACTCGGTAACAGGTGACGGTTCACACATCCTAAAGATCAGAGTAGAAAATACTTTAGCTCTTGAGAAGCTGCTTTCCAAGATACAGACGTGGCCCGGTGTCAAGTCAACGCGAACTAGCATAGTACTTACATCACACAAAGAGACATTTGAAATAGACTTAAAACACTGAACATTAATCAAATCAAATAAACAATTCACAACATGACCGAGAGAACATCGATCGAAGAGCAAAAAGAAAAACTCAAAAGAATCAACGACGTATTCAAGCTTATTAAGGAAAAAGAAGTGAAGATGATAGATCTGCGATTCACAGATCTTCCGGGGCAGTGGATGCATCTCACAATTCCTGCTTCAAAGTTAAGCGAGTCAACTTTTTACGAAGGCATCGGATTTGACGGCTCCTCAATTCGGGGATGGAAATCAATCAATGAATCCGACATGCTGGCAATTCCTGATCCGGCTTCAGCCAACATAGACCCTTTTATGCCTGCAAAGACACTGAGCATGATCTGTGATATTTATGAGCCGGAGTCAAAACAAATCTATGACTTCGACCCGAGAAACATTGCGCGTAAGGCAATCGATTATCTGAAATCAACCGGCATTGCGGATACGGCTTACTTCGGACCGGAGGCAGAATTCTTCATATTAGATCACGTTGCATATAACATCAACGAATACTCAAGTTGGTACAGAGTTGATTCTACAGAAGGATTCTGGAATACCGGAAGCGAGAATGAAATGAATCTCGGACATAAGATCAGACTGAAGGAAGGATATGTTCCCGTGCCTCCGTCGGACTCAACTAATGATCTTAGAAATCTGATGGCGGAGAATCTAATCAATGTAGGGATTGATGTAGAGATGCATCATCATGAAGTTTCAACAGGAGGACAGGCAGAGATAGATTTCAAATATTGTCCGATGCTTGATTGTTCAGATCATCTGATGATGTTTAAATACATTGTAAAGAACACTGCAAAAGCTGCCGGAAAGACGGCTACGTTCATGCCGAAACCGATTTTCGGAGACAACGGAAGCGGCATGCATACACACGTAAGTCTTTGGAAAGACGGCCAGCCGCTGTTTGCAGGCGACAAGTATGCGGGAATGAGTGATCTTGCATTATACTTTATCGGTGGTCTTTTGAAACATGCTCCATCGGTTTTGGCATTCACAAATCCAACCACAAATTCTTACAAGCGTCTTGTACCCGGATATGAAGCACCGGTAAACCTTGCTTATTCAAAGAGCAACAGAAGCGCGGCAATCAGAATACCAATGTACTCTGCAAGTCCGAAAGCAAAGCGAATTGAATTCCGCTGCCCGGACGGATCATCAAATCCGTACTTGGCTTTCTCTGCAATTCTTCTGGCGGGAATTGATGGAATAATAAATAAGATCGAACCGGGCGAACCGCTGGAGAAGGACATATTTCATTTGGGATCGGAAGAGATGAGTCATATACCACATGCTCCGGAAGACCTGACAGTAGCGCTGAAGAGACTTGCCGAAGATAATGAATATCTCAAGCAGGGCAATGTGTTCAGCGAAGATCTCATTAATACATGGATTGATTATAAGATGAAAAAGGAAGTTGTGGAAGTTCAGCTTCGACCGCATCCTTATGAATTTCATCTTTATTACGAAGTGTAAGACAATTTATTTTTCGCGCTATGGCGCGGAGACGTAAAGATGAAACTGCATTTTTGTTTTTTCGCGCACAATTGGAATGATTGTCACTTGGCAGCTTTGTTCTTTGAGAACATGAATAAATTCAGAAAGAATTGCAGACCAAAAAATTACCTTAATTATTTAAGGGTTCAGAATTAGATTGTTCCATGCTGAACGAGAAAAATAAAGGGCGTGGAGTTAAGGCAAATAATCCGAACAGGTTTGAGAAGATCTATATTGATCCTTCTTCTTATGAAGAATTCCATGAGGAAGACTATGATGAGCATGAGCAGGGTGCAAAGACAATTTACTACAAGGATTTTTCAAAGTCTGTTCTTACGAAGAATGAAAGTCCGGATCTCGGAGCCGGTTACAGCATCAATCCCTACAGGGGTTGTGAACACGGATGTGTTTATTGTTATGCGAGGCCAACACATGAGTATCTTGGGTTCTCATCCGGTCTGGATTTTGAAACAAAAATAATGGTCAAGCATGATGCTCCGGAACTTCTTGCAGCTGAGTTTAACAAGAAGTCATGGCAGCCAAGAACAATTTTCTTCTCCGGAAATACCGACTGCTATCAGCCGGCAGAAAGATCCTTAGGTATCACGCGAAGATGCCTGGAGGTATTTCTGAAATTCAGAAATCCTCTTGTGATCATCACAAAGAATTCTCTTGTGCGAAGAGATGTCGATTTGCTTAAGGAACTCTCTTCGTTGAATCTTGTATCAGTAGTAGTAACTATTACTACTCTGAAGAAAGATCTGCAGAGTAAACTTGAGCCAAGAACATCTACTCCTGAAAGAAGGCTTGATACAATTGAGTTTCTTTCATCAAACGGAGTGAAGGTCGGAGTCAATGTTGCCCCCATAATCCCGGGACTTACTGATGAGGAAATTCCTTCCATCATTAAACAATCTTCTGAAAGAGGAGCAAGATTTGCCGGTAGAGTGATGATACGATTGCCGCACTCGGTCAAGGAGATATTTACTGATTGGATAACGAAAGAGTATCCTGACCGCGCCGAAAAAGTTCTTAACCGGATACGCGAGGTTCATGGAGGAAAACTTTATGATCATACTTACGGGAAACGGCTTACCGGAGAAGGTGTTTGGGCGGATGCAATATCAAATGTATTTGAATCTTCATGCAGAAAGTACGGTCTCAACGAAGACAGACTTAAACTCGACAAAGGAAAATTCAGAAGGGACAATGACCAGATGAGTTTCTTTGACAACTAAGGAACAGCTGAAAACAAATCAAACTTAATTCCATCAATGCTCACAATTCAATTGTACTCATTCAGTTATAAATTATCCGGCATTCCGTCAGACAATACCGGTAACGGCGGCGGCTTTGTGTTTGACTGCCGGTTCATTACAAATCCCGGACGTAAGGACGAGTATAAGACGAAGACGGGTCTGGATGAAGACGTGAAACTGTTTCTTGAGTCGCAGGAGAACATGCAGAAATTCCTGGAAGATGTTTACGACATAACTGACAGAGCAATACAAAATTATCTTGAAAGAGGATTTACAAGTCTCTTCATTTCCTTCGGATGCACCGGCGGTCAGCACAGATCCGTTTATGCCGCAGAGAGAACCCGAGAGCACATTCAGAAACATTTTCCGGATGTAAAAATCGAACTCCATCACGATCAGATTGAGAAAGGTCTCAAGACAACCTAAGACATATCCGTCAAGCGTATACGTTATACCTGCACTGCGTTTACTTGAGAAGAGAACTTTTTCTCTGCACATGCTTTCAAATGTGTTCATGGGTTTGTCATTCGGAATACTCATGCTTCAGGATGTTATACTCAAGAAATCCTTGCTGGCTTCCGACTTTCAGGTAACAATTCTCATTTTCCTTACAAGTTCGGCTTTCCTTTTTTCAATCTTTGGCACCGAGATCATCCATCGTTCTTCAAACCCTTCAAGAACAATTGTTATCATGGCTGTGATCAGCAGATTATTTCTGTTCATCATTCCATTGTATGACACTCCCAATTTTTTCGTATTCTGCATCGCAGGAATGAGTTATCTGGATTCGCTCATAAAGCCTTCATGGAATACAGTCTTTAAGCATAATTATTCTGATGTAAAAAGAAGCAGTCTGTATTCGTATGCATCAAGTCTTTATACAATAATAGTTCTGGTGGTTACAACTCTTCTTGGATATTTGCTTGATATAAATTACGAGTTGTACAAAATCCTGTTTCCGATTGCCGGAGTCTTTGATGTGCTATCATATATTAGTCTTGCCAAAATGATTAAGATGGGACAGAAGTTGAAGATGATACCGGAAGGCGGAATAAAGACCTCCATATCTTTCGCTGTCATAAAAGACATACTGATTCTTCCGGTGAAGAATATGCTGAATATATTCAAAGTCAACAGACCATTCTACCGGTTTGAACTTTACTTCTTCCTATACGGCATGGCATTCATGATAGCAAGTCCTGCAGTTCCTATCTACCTTGTTGATGTTCTTCAGTTGAATTATTCGCCAATCTCAATTGCAAAAGGGCTCGTGTTTTATACGGCAACCATTCTCTTCACTCCTCTAATGGGCAGACTTCACGGTAACGGAAATCCTACAAAGTTCTGCGGCTATCTCTTTCTGTTCCTGCTATTCTATCCTTTGTCGATGATGGGTGTGAAGTACATACCCGGAATGATCAGTTTCATTACTCCGGATATTATGCTGTATTTAACTTTCTTTCTCTTTGGAATTCTGATGAGCGGTATTACAATGTCATGGAATCTGAGTACGATATACTATGCACCGCATTTACAGGAGGCAAACTATCAATCCGTTCATATTACTCTGACTGGCGTCAGAGGGCTTTTCAGTCCGTTCATAGGTTACCTCATACTCAAATATATTTCCATTGAAGCGACATTCATTGTTTCAGCGTTGATATTCCTGTTGGCAGGAATATTGATGTTGAGAGAAAGCCGGAAGTATTCTTAAATTCTATGTTGCATTCTTACAGCGAATGTGATCTTTGAATACTCTAATCAATCTGAGATGTCGGAATCAGTTAGAGCAAACCGCTAAGTTCACTATGGTTTCGTAAAACCTGCAGCATAACAATCTTCATCGGTCAAACGTATTCCGGCATCCACAAACTTTCAACTTTCAACTTTCAACTTTCAACTTTCAACTTTCAACTTTCAACTTTTCCATAAATACCATATATTATTATGGTATGCAAACAATAAGCTCATCATTCTTCATCCCTCGCGAAGGCGATGAATTCAACAAGCTTTACAAGCGCGTTCGCATCATGCCGCTGTATTCTTTCCCGCATCTGAAGGATATGAACCTGCGGCTGAAGTCACACGTGAAGAGGTTTTTCGTGCATATTGATTTTGATGCGTTCTTCGCGCAGGTTGAGCAGAGGGATAATCCCAAGCTGCGCGGAAAAGCTGTCTCGGTTGGCGGCAACGGTGGAAGCAGAGGAATTGTAATGACGGCGTCCTACGAGGCAAGAGCACGTGGAGTTGAGACAGGAATGTCTGTTGTTGAAGCCCGAAAGCTCTGTCCTGAACTTATCTCGCTTCCATGTTACGGTCCCAAGTATGAAAGCATCATGGCAAATCTTCAGAACATGCTGAAGGAATATGTTCCGGAAGAATGCATTGAGCAGTACAGCATTGATGAGTGCTTCATTGATCTTACGCCTGTTGCCCGAAATTTCTTTGAAGCCGTGAGTATTGCAAAGAATATTAAAGCAAATCTCAAGAGACTTGAGAACCTTACTGCCTCTATGGGGATCTCGTACAACAAGACATTTGCAAAGCTTGCAACAAAGCTGATGAAGCCAAACGGACTCACGGTCATAACCAGGGAGAATGAATACAAGATACATTCAATGCCCGTAACAAAGCTTTGGGGCGTGGGCAGGAGAAACGGAGTTCGCATGCAGGTGAACGGAATAAATACAATTGGTGATCTTTCCAAAGCGCCGTTCGGACTGCTTCGAAAGGAATTCGGGATCAACGGCATCGTATTCGGCAGACTCGCCCGCGGAGAGGACACATCCGAGATATACAGGAAAGAGAAAAAGGAAAAATCGCTGAATCACTTTCACACACTTTCCGAACCGGTGTATAAGAGCGAGGATGTGAAAAAAGAGATTCGCCGGATCGGAGAATTCATTTGCCGCAAGATGCGATTCAAGGAACTTGTTGCCGGGTATGTTTACCTTGCACTAAGGTTTGAAGATCTCACTTACACGTCGGGCTCACTGAAGTTAAGCCAATATACAAATGATGACCGCGAGATTTATGATGCTTCGATGGTAATATTCAGGCACATGCGCAAGCCCGGCATTATGCTTCAGGGACGGCAGTTTGGAATGGGAGTCTACGATCTTCATCTTGATACACACACGGTCAATCTCAATCTGTTTGAAAAAACATCGTCATTGCCCTTTACGGCAATGGACAAGCTGAAGGCAAAATTCGGTGAGGATGTAATCAGAGTAGGGATTGAATGTTGAGTAAATTCTGATACTGCTTATTCGAAATGCTCTCAATTGAAGCGATCTGGCAAAAAACGATATGGCAATTGCTCACTCATTCCTAATCTCCCGGACGGTCCGATTGGGAATGCAAGAGCTAACTTTTCAAATTAGGATATTAGAAGTGAGGCGAGACAATTCGTAATTCCTAATTCGTAATTCCTAATTCTTCAAGCGCTGCTTCAACAGTTTCGCATAATGAAACCAGAACCGATATTGGCTTTTTGCTTACCCGGAATTTACCGGATCTTTGCATCTCCGGAAGATGTTATAGGAGCACCGGAACTGAAGCGAACAGCACAAAGCATCACTCCCAATCAAACTCGATAAGATCTCTTGTTTCGTTGACTGCTGTTGTCCATATCACATTCATCTCATCATCGCTTCGCTGATATAGCCCGCCCCAGTTACCGTCACCGAGCATTTTCCTTGCTTCAGCCGGTAAACTGTCTCTAAGCTTGTCGAGGTCAACCATTGGTTTCTGTTCATGCGGAAGGATAACACCCGGAATTCTTGTCCATTCAAAATTCTCCACCCATGATGCATGCGAAGCAACCGGATCGATCTCAACCACCTTTGCCCATGTCTTCGGCGTGCGCCACCAGTTGTGAAACTTCACGCGCGAATCTTTTCTCCCGCCGCTCCATTCTTTTGTGTGTGCTTCCATTGGCATGTTACCGCCGTGTCCGTTAACTATGAGTATTTTTCTGAAGCCCTGATGATAGACTGAATCAAGTACTTCTGTAATTACGCGATTTAAAGTATCAAGGCTAAGACTAATAGTTCCCGGATAATCCATAAACATTGGAGTATGTCCGAACGGAATTACCGGAAACACAGGAACTCCAAGCGGTTCGGCAGCATCATTGGATATCTTTTCCGCAAGTATGCTGTCGGTTGCAAGACTAAGGTATGCGTGCTGTTCTGTTGAACCGACGGGTATAATGCATTTGTTGTCTTTCTGAAGATAATCTTCAACATCCTTCCAGTTATGAGATGTGATTTTCATGTAATTGTGATTTATGATGAAATGTGATTGTCAATATATTCTCATACATTTCCTTTAACAATGCACTAGCATGTAGAGAATTGACTGCATTGTTTTTATATAAGTCAGGTGTCTCCTGAAAATTGTCATTACCATGAATGCGAGGCACTCTCTGGGTCATCTCCTTAGTTTGTAATTCACTTTATGTTTGTCATTCCCGCGAATGCGGGGGGCACCCTCTGGGTCATCTACGAGTAGTGAAGATACTATCAAGGAAATCCCTGCATGCGCAGAAAAGTTTACCCTGCAGCGGACAGGTTTACCCGGCAAAAATGTTACTTCAGTATCATAAAGTTTTTTGTCATCTCATTTCCTGCTGACTTCAGTCTGTAAAGATAAACACCGGACGGAAGATTACCGGAAGTGAACCTGTAGCTATATGTTCCATGGTTCAGATATTCATTAACCGGATTAGAAATTCTTCTTCCCAGCATATCAAATATCTCAAGGCTTGCAACTCCGCTTTGTAAAATTGCAAACTCAATTATTGTCTGTCCGTTGAATGGATTTGGATAATTTTGAGAAAGAGTAAACTTCCCTGGCAGCATAGTTGAAATCTGATTTATTCCAACCGGACCGATTGAACCGTTGTAATTCAGATTCTGTGCGTAGATCCCGCCGTCTCCGAACAATGTTGAATTTCTTCCGTCAAGCCAGGCTCCTGCTGTCATACCGGTGTTAGTCATTGCTGTTACTGCTCCTGCCTTTGGACCTGCAGCATTGCTTACAGGAACAATTCCCGGAGCATTCCAAATAAACTGACCTGATCTGCCTGCTCTGAATCCGTAAACGGAGGCGTTGAGAACTGCTGACTTGGTAAATATTACCACAACATTTGTATCCTTTGCGTGGCAGGTCACTCCGAATATGGCAAACGTATCAAGCGCGGAAAATTCTTTTCCGTTATTTCCCCAAAGTCTTGTACCCGTTGGAGAAAATGCTTGCCCGAAGACTCCCTGATTATCCTGTGTTGCAGCGTCAGCTTCTATCCAATACATGTAAGTTTCATTTGTCTGGTTCATATAAGCGATGTAAGGATCAACATGAAAGAACAAATTGTTCGTAGAGCCTTCAGCCCCGTTTGCAGGAAAAAGCGCCTGCCCGGCTGAATTGAATCTGTGTGCTCTTGCATACAGGACATTATTCTCTGCTGTAAAGTATGAATAAAGAGCTCCGCCGTTCCCGTCAGAATAGATTTTCGGTACGCAATAAATAGGTACGTGATTTCCTGTATTTGTATAAACTGTTGCCATTGAATTCCATATAGGGCTTCCGGTTGAATTATATTTCATTGAAAAGATTGAAACATTATCAGGCACAAAACTTCCCACAGTATCCTTCGGACCATAAACCCAGCTGACTATATAGTTTCCGTTCTCGGCGGCAACTACATCCGGATACTGGTAGCGTTTGTTTCCCGGATCCTTTACATCAATCGGGCTTGTGAATTGAGGAACACCTGATGAACTTAATCTCTGCATTGTAAACCATGAGTTCTTTTCGGAATTATTTATGAACCACCAAACTATCGCGTAGCTGCCATCAGACAGGGGCGCGACCTTTGGCCATACCTGATATTTTGTTACCTGATTTGTTAGGGTTACGCCATTGGCTCCCCAAAGAAATTGTCCTGTTGATGATATCTTATAAGCAAACGGATTAGAAATAGTATCTGTCGAATTTCGAATATCTGAGAACACAAGTATTGCATTATCACCTGCGTCAACTTTAAGATCATATTCACCAATATATCCGTTTTGAGGATTGCTGCTAACAAGTAAACCATCCTCCGCAAATTGCTTTGCACCCTGAGCATTCAGTCGCTGAATGTAAACTCTTAACGAACCTGCTCTGCCGTCAAACCAACTAATGAAGCAACCTCCGTCGCTTGTTGCCGCTACCTTTGGCAATAGCTGAGCGTTGTTGATATCACAGATCTTTAAATTCAACTGCGGATTGGATGACCATTGAGATTGTGAAACGTCTGAATGCAAAACCATTGACAATAAAGCTGCAAAAGCTGTCAACAGATTCTTCATACTTTCCTCCCTATTTTTTTCAAAGCTAAATTATAAAAAAATAACTTTAAAGGAATTTTTATTCCGGATCTCATTCATGCCTCGTTTCAGAATTTTGACGCCGTTTCAAGATTGTCATTTCTTTTATGTTTGTCATTCCTGCGGATGCCTGCCCGAAGAATACTGAACTTGAACACTTTTCGCAGGCGGGCAGGAATCTACCACAAGCGAAACGACCATTCCGCAGATCCCCGCATTCGCGGGGATGACACATTGGGGGGATTATTGTCAGAGCAGAAATCTCCGTGCAGTGAAGACACAATTCCGCAAATCCCTGCATGGCTGCCCGCAGAGAGTGTACTTGTTTTAACGCTGCAGGCGGGCCTGCACGGCAAGGACGGCGCGGGGAAGACAAAAAGAAGAGATGAGTGTCATAGCAGGGTCCATCCTCCGGATCATCTATCAAACTTGACATTCCTTCAGTAAGCGTGCGCCTTAGCTCTCCCAATTGCGAACTTTCAAAACAACTACAAAGAGAATTGAATAAAGAATTTTTGCGATGTAAGTTTGACATGAAAGAGGAGTCAGTATGAAGATCACCAATTTTGAATTCAAAGCCAAAGTGCCTGATATCAGGATTCTTGAAGAGAAACTTTTGACGCTTCACCCTAGATTCGTTGGAGAGGATCATCAGATCGACACTTACTTCGAAGTTCCTTACGGCAGATTAAAACTTCGCGAAGGCAATATCGAAACTGCTCTCATTTATTATGAGCGGGAAGACAAATCAGGGGCAAGACAATCGGATGTGCTACTCTACAAGCATCAGCAATGTAAATCACTGAAGAAGATTCTTACCAAACTTCACGAAGTAAAGGTCGTTGTTGATAAGTTCAGGAAGATTTATTTTATTGACAACGTGAAATTTCATTTTGATAATGTGAATGGTCTTGGCAGCTACATCGAAGTAGAAGCTATAGATGAAACCGGCAATGCAGATATCAAAGAGCTTCAGGAACAATGCCGTTATTATTCAAAGTTCTTCGGCATTGCAGAGAAAGACTGTGAAACCTATTCTTATAGCGATCTGCTGTTGAACAATAAGAACGGATCGTGAACCGGACCCAATAAAGCATTCACGGAAGATTTATAGCTCGTGACATATTTTCAGAATCATAAACTAAAAATCAATAAAATGAACAAAGTAAAATTCCTTTCCGCGGGCTTGCTGATGTATCTTCTTATGTCGGTAAATGGTGTGCAGGCGCAGTCAATCTTCGACAAATGGGTAGCTTTGAAAGACTTCCATGAAGTGATGTCGCAGACCTTTCATCCGATGGAAGACGGCAACCTCGAACCAATCAAAACAAGAAGTCTTGAGATGTCAGAAAAAGCGACTTTGGTGAACAAAGATGTTCCTGCCGAATTCAATACTCCGGAAATTACCGATGCGGCGAAGAGGCTGGATGAAGGATGCAAGAATCTGAATGAAATAATCTCGAAAAATGCGACTGACGATGAAATAAAGAAATCACTTACTTCAATGCATGATGTGTTTCATGAGATTGCAGGATTGTGCAGTGACACCGATAAACATGATGCGGAAAAGTCAAAGACAGATAAAACAGAAACAGAAATATCTGATCCGTCAAAATAAATTCACTTTGCAGTCGCTTCACATTTTGAATCTATCTTAGCTGTCAGTTTACGTAATAAATACTCTCAACAGAGATAAAGAATTCGCAACAAGTGAATTGATTACTAATTGGTGCATGTGATTTTTTAAATAAGAACTGTCTGAAATACGGCAGTTCTTTTTTTATTGCCTGATCAAAGCCAGTGAGAACTCGAAAAATTCCGCGGTCATAATTCCTCCTTTTACTGCCGGATCATTCTCCATTATCTCCTTTGCTTCATCTTCTGAAGCAGCTTCCAGAATTGCTATTCCCATATCTCTTTCGGTCATAGGCATGTTTACAGTCCTCCCGGCCATTACAAGTTTTCCTGATTCCAGCATGCCTTTGAGATAATTGAAGTGAACACCGACGGTCTCTTCCTCATCCTTTGTCCATGAGCTGAAATCTCTCAGGTCTTTGCGGAGAGACAGTCGGTAACAGTAGTGCTTCTTCTTTTCCGTTGTCAAGTTCAGAAAATGATTTACTTGTTGGATTCCTCGGCGGCAACCTTTGTAAGAAATCTGTAAGCCCGGAGGTATTTGTTGAGTCTCTCAATATCATGCTCCTTTAACATCTCAATTCTTCTAATGTCCATGTTATCGGTGAGATCGTTCAGCTTAACATTTACTGCAAGCCGGTTCTTTGCTACGCGGCCGACGAATTCGTCATAATCCTCAGTATCTGATTTTTTAGTCAGGCAAACAATTGCATCAATGATCCTTTCGCTGAAGCCCTCACTTCTGAGATCATCAAAAGTCATCCCGGTATCCTCAACAACATCATGCAATGCTCCGCAGATTTTTTCTTCTTCCGTCCTTCCCATATTCATAACCCGAAAGATATGTCCAAGATAAGATTCACCGCTCTTATCTTTTTGATCTTTGTGAGCATCAATAGCTATTTCAATTGCTCTCTTAATTGTCGGCATGTTGCTTTTTAGATTCAGTTTTGTCTTCATTCATCGGATCGGTTATCACTCTTACGCCTGCTCCGAATGTCAGATAACTCCATATCCATGTCAGCAGTATGTTCAGCTTATTCTTGAAACCAACCTGATAGAACAGATGCACAAACAGCCAGGCCAGCCATCCCAAAAATCCTTTCATCTTGTATCCTCTCAGATCAGCAACGGCATCCTTTCTTCCGATCGTAGCCATATTTCCTTTTTCAAAATACTCGAATGGTCTACTCTTCTTTCCTGAGATCTCGCGTTTGATTGTACGGGCAACATATCTTCCCTGCTGCATTGCAACTGAGCTAACTCCCGGAAGATATTTTCCGTCAGCAGTCTTAAACGCCGCCATGTCTCCGATTACAAAGATCTCCGGATGATCTTCAAGCGCGCAGTTTTCATTCACTATCACACGCTTCTGCCGGTCAAGCTTCTCGTTCAGTTCTGAAGTGATCGGAACTGCCTCTACTCCTGCCGCCCAGATGATAATGTTTGCACTGATCACTTTCTCGCCTTCAAGCGTCATAAGTTGCAAGCTGTGTTTTGAAATTTCCTTAACGCGTGTGTTCAGCATCACTCTAACGCCGCGTTTCATCAGGGCTTCTTTTGTATATACAGAAAGCGATCTGTCAAATGTAGGAAGCAGGTCGGAGCCGGCTTCTATGAGTGTAATTTTGCTTTTCGCCGTATCTATGTTCCGGAAGTCATCGCGGATTATTTTGCGGGAAAGTTCAGCGATTGAACCTGCAAGCTCAACTCCGGTTGGTCCGCCGCCGACTATAACATAGTTCAATAGCTCTTCCGCACGTGACGGATCATTCTCCGCTTCTTCAAAAGAGAGCAGCAAGCGCCGCCTTATCTGCAATGCATCATTCAGATTTTTGAGGCCTGATGTGTATTGCTTCCATTCATTCTTTCCGAAGTAACCCGTTCTGGCGCCGAGAGCAAGTATAAGATAATCATACTTCAAGGTTCTGTTGCTGAGCATTACCTCTTTCTTCTCTTTACTGATGCCGGTTATCTCATCCATAATGACTGTGACATTCTTTCTGTTTCTCGTCAGAGATCTTGCGGGTATCGCAATATCTGCAGGACTTAGCACTGCCGATGCAATCTGATACAGCAACGGCTGGAAGAGATGATGGTTCGTTCGGTCTATCCAGATGATCTCCAGATCACTGTCTTTCATAAGGGACTTGACGGCCTGCAGTCCGCCAAATCCTGCACCGGCAACTATTACTGTATGTTTGTTTTTCATAAGGTTCGCAAATTTACTTCCCTCGATTTTCAATAGCCACAGATTAATCAAAGCATGAATTTCTGTGAAGTGTCTTTCTTCAATTAAAGGCACTTGCAGGTAATTTCTTGTGGCTTATGAAATCAATATATTTGCATCAATCAAAAAAACGAATATTAATGGACAAGAATTTTGTAACCACCGCATTTGATTTTGAAGGATGCAAGATAGTAAAGAACCTCGGTATAGTAAGAGGAATCATTGTGAGATCAAGGAATATCTTTGCAAACATCGGTGCTTCATTTCAGACGCTTGCAGGCGGTAACATTACATTGTACACCGAACTTTGCGAGAAGACAAGATTGGATGCATTCGAACTCATGGTTCAGCATGCCGATGAGATCGGAGCAAATGCTATTATCGGAATGCGCTATGATGCAAACGAAGTGATGCAGGGCGTAACAGAAGTTCTTGCATACGGCACTGCTGTAGTTGTAGAAAGAAAATAATTTATCGGCTATGCTACCTGACTTCTGAGTTTATCTTAGTCTGAAGTTCCATCATAGGCTTCTGATTTACTCTGAACATGCCTTCCCCTGATCTGTCAAGGTCAGATATTAATGTGATCACTAAAGCAAATGTAAGTGCAAACAGGAATCCGGGTATTGATAATTTTGCATTGGTAATGCCTGCCTCAAATCCTGTAACAAGCATGCTTATGAAAGCTAAAACATAAGCAGTAAGCCAAATCGCAAGAGGTATCTGCTGAGTAATTGCAACTGTTACGCGTTTTGTATGGAGATCGATCGTTTCGTTGAGTGTTTGTATATACAATGCCACCATCTCTGAACCCGGCTGTGACATTGCATAGGACGAAGATATTTTCCACATTCTGTCCAGAATCTCATCTGATCTTCTCAATCCATCCTGCAGAGTCTCGGGATGAAAATATACATTCACTCTCAGATTGACATATTCCTTTAGTAAATTCTTAACCTCTGATTTAACCGGATCGGCAAGTAGATCCGTTCTCAGATAAGTTGTACCTATCGAATTTGTTTCATCCAGCAAGTTTGAGCGTTTCATATCAAATCTCGAAGATGCTATTCCGAAAACGAAAGCAATTACAAAAGCTACAAGAGTTAATTGCCCTGCAATGACAACACTTATACCTTTCTCAGGTTCTTTCTTGCCCTTTGCGTATCTTCTGCCATAAGTGATTCCAATCCACATTGCGAAAACAAATAGCACAAATGTGAACACCAACAATAGCGGCAAAGGAATTGTGTCTGTATCAAACATTTCTGTATTGTTAAGTTTTTTAAATTAATCTCACATTTCCTTAATTACCGGGCCGGAGAATTTCAAATTTATTATACTGCCGTAAAATGAATTAATGCAACTGCTTAATCTTCTCGATCAGCTTCTCTGATCTGATTCTTCTGCCCTCTTCATTCAAATGATACACAGTATCAAAGAACATTGCATCTGGAAAAACCATCTCTTCGGGAGTTGTGATGATGTCAATCTCCAAGTCATCTTTCAATTGCTTTTCAAACTCCTTTACTGCCGGCAGGTTCTTCTCATACTCACTCGTTGGATAACTTGCGTAAGTAAAATAAACCCTGGCTCCATGCTCTCTTGCATACTCAGCAAAATCATTCAGCTTTTTTATGCTAGCCGAATAATCCTTTGCTTCGATTGGCGTTCTTCCGCGAAGATCATCAGGGTATTTCTGACCAAGATGGCTGATGACATCGCCGTTGGAATTAAATGCCTTCCGGGAATAAATCAGCGTGTCATACGAGTGCAGCTGATCGGATACAAACACTTTTGCTTCTTTGAATTTAAGCACTTTGTCAAAGAACTGATTGAAGTACTTTTGCTTCCCCGATTGCGCCTCACTTACATAATACTTTGCCTTTTGCGAATAATAGTCACCGTCACGGTCAATATACTCCTCTGCCTTCGGATATAAATGAGTTATGTAGTCTATATCTTTGTAATAAAGCTCATCCAGATAATATTCAATTGATAGAATTACTATGTCACCTTTTCGGATGTTCTGTTTCACATTGTTCAGTACAAAAGTTAATCCGAAATTTCCATGCAGTCCCATATTGATCACAGGCATTCCAAATTCTTTTTCTATCATCTTTGAATCCAGCCCGAAAGCCAGGTTTGATGCTCCCGCAAAAATTATCCGTGGGGACGGTGTATTCATTATCAAACTGTCTTTGTCAATGATCGCCGCGAAGTAGTTTTGAGGATCATAAATTCTGCTGCTGCTCTTGCGTATTATAATAAACAGAGTTGCCGTAACAACAAGAGTCAGTATCAATATTTTAATAACAAGTCTTGTCAAAACTGGAAGTAAATAAATCTTTGTGAGATCTCATACTGTCCGAACAGAAGTATAACGATCAGAATCAAATAGTATAATGCCCATCTGTAAACAGGCGGCTTCTTGTTAAGCATTTCAATTATGCTTCCTCGCCTTTGAATGAGCTCAACAAGTCCAAGAAACAGAATCAGAAAGATACATACGCTAAAATCAAAAAGATTCCTGTCGAGATAAAGTACATGGGATCTTTCCGGTCCGAATACCTGCACGATGTTTCCGATCCCGGTAAACATTCCTTTGAAGATTGTGATCGCATCACTGAGATTCATTGCCCTGAAAAAGATCCATGAAATACAGACCAGCGTTGCAGTGATCATTGTCTGTATGAATCTGTGAAGTGTTTTGTGTCTGTTCAATCCAATTGCATCGACAACATTGGCTCTGAATTTGCGGGTGATTATACTGATGATAAGATATGTTCCGTGCAATGCTCCCCAGATGACGAAAGTCCAGTTTGCTCCGTGCCAAAGCCCGCTCACGAGAAATGTAATGAACAGATTGAAGTACCATCTTGGTATCGGCACTTTGTTTCCGCCAAGCGGTATATACAGATAGTCCTTGAACCATGTAGAAAGAGATATATGCCATCTCTTCCAGAACTCGCTGATGGATTTGGATAAATACGGACGGTTAAAATTCTGCATCAGCTTGAAGCCCATAACCTGAGCTGATCCTATTGCAATATCGGAGTAGCCGGAGAAATCACAATAAATCTGAAAAGCGAAGAATACGGTTGCAATAACATTGCTGAAGCCATCGTAATTCTGCGGATTATCATAAACCTGATTGACAAACACGGCAAGCCTGTCTGCAATTACTACTTTCTTGAACATACCCCATGTCATAAGCTTCAGCCCGTCGGTGATTCTCCTGTAATCAAACTTATGATGCTCATAGAATTGATACAGCAATTGTTGCGGCCTTTCAATCGGACCTGCAACCAGCTGAGGATAAAACATCACATATAAGGAGTACAAACCAAAGTGCCGCTCTGCCTTCTGCTTTCCTCTGTAAACTTCTACCACATAACTTAGACTTTGAAACGTATGAAACGATAATCCGATGGGAAGTATCAATCCCAGATTGCTGATCGGATACTCAACATAAAACAATTCCGAAAGCGCTGCAAGATTCTGATTTACGAAGTTGAAATACTTGAATACAAACAATACCAAGCATAGACTTATTATACTCATGACCAAGTATTTTCGTTTCTGCTTTCCTTCTGCCTTTTCTATGAGTATCCCCGCGAAATAATCGATGACAATGGTAATGGCAAGAATCAAGATATAGGCAGGGATGAATGCCATATAAAAATAGCAGCTCGCTCCAAGCAGAAGCATCCATCTGTATTTTTGAGGTGAAAGAAAATACAGTGTGGTTACTATCGGAAAAAAGATGAGGAAATGTATAGAGTTAAAGAGCATCCGGTATGAATAGTATCAGGTTAACTAACTTATGTTATTGAGAAATTCAATTCGCTAATTTATGAAATCATTCGTTTCGTTGAAACCTAATACGTGATGAACGATTGCCTGTGTAGAATTGTCCGGAATGTTTCAGATACAAAACAGATTTCGAAAGTAATTTCCCTCATATAGATTCAATGCACGACAGATCAGAATTGTCAATATGCTTCAAGGAAAATGCACACAACAGAAAGAGAAATATATTCACTTGTTGTTTTTTTCTATTTACAAACTGCTTGAATTGGTTTATAAACATGACGAATCATTTATAATCATGTCATAGAGCTGATAAGAAACTGAAAATGGAATAGCAGTTCAAATCAAGGAATGATCCTGACGATGTAATTTTCAGCATTGTTGCCTGCTATGACTGCGTCGGTAAGATCTACAAATCCATCGCCGCTCACATCGGTGACCTTGTATCCTGATGCGTAATTGTAAACATCATTATCAATGTCCATCATATCTGTAATATCAATGATGCCGTCATGATTCACATCGCCGCTGAACATTGCATATCGTCCGAGAACACTGTTAACAAGAACAAGATTATCTCCGTATGCTTTGGCACTTTGATCGGTCATATTATAGCTTAGAGTATCGCCCGAAAAGCTGAGAGATGTACTGGTCCATGTTTCAAGTGAATTTCTGTGGATAATCTGAAGACGGATCGGAATTGAATCTTCAATATTAAGGAATACAAAGTGACCTGTTCCGGTTGGATCCAGAAATCCGGTTGCTGAATCAAGAATTGAGTATGGCGAAGAAAAACTCCTGGCGAATAATCTGACAGTATCGCCCTTCATTGAGTCAGTCACAGGATTGTAAAAGCCCTGGATCAATGCCTTGAGCTGCAATGTTCTCACTTCGGGAACGCCGGAATCTGTCTGCAATGAAACTCTGAAAACAGGTTTGGACGGATCGTTGTTTGATATTTCCAAAACGGCATCTTCAACACTTCCGCTCAGCAGAATTCCTGAACCGGTGTTGCCCGACAGCTTAGTTTTCAGCTTGATGGAAATTCTTCCGCTGTCACCGGGAGCTATTGGTCCGGAAAGAGTATCATTAAGCGAGAAATTTGATCCGGATGTGCCCGTGAAATTAATGCTGCTAATTAAAAGATCAGAAGTTCCTGCATTCTTCAGATAAAAATCCCTTACTACTGAATCAGGATAGTTAACGTCACCGAATTCGAGAACCGAATCCCTTTCTGAATTCAAAATAGCAGAAGAACTGAGTAATCCTGATGTACCTCTAAGATTGATTATCACACTATCATATGCCGCCGTAAATCCAAAGCGCTGATCATAGTGCATGATCTTCCATAATCCCAAAGCACTTGTTCCGTTAAGTCCGTTAAGAAAATAATCTCCGCGGAATACTCCGTAGAAATACGGCGGTGTGCCCTCCTGCCAATATGTTGATGCATTATCATATACAATTGCACCGGAAATCCCTGACCCGTTATTACCGTTAGATGCAAACAAGCACTTTCTGTTCCTGTTGGGGTCGTTTAAAGGTGAATACAAATAGATCATTGCATCGCTTACTCTTTCATGTTGCATAAAGATCTGAACTTTGGCATCCGTAACATAAAAATCATCAAATGCTACACTTGAGGAAAGCGTTACATTGCCACCGTCAAGACATGCAAAAGGACCAATTGTTTGTGACTTCTCAACCGGATCACCTATCGCAAAATAACATAGCCAGGTAGAGTCCGGCGCACCGCGGGGAAACATGGATTTATTTCCTGCATTGTCAAATGCATTAATGTAATATTGAACCTGTGTTTCATATCCCTGGCATGGTATCTTAAAACTGAATTCATTCCCTGTCACCGTAACAGCGGCGAGAGAATCAAACCCTGACCAACCGGAACCTGACTTCTTTAATCTGTAAAATAATTTAGGACTATTAATTCCATCAGCAGGCACTGAACTTCCATCCTGATCAGTGATGATTGCTGTAATCTTTGTCGGATAAGTGCTATAGTGTGAACTTACATTTTTATGATCAATTGTTGGGGGTGTTACATCTATTCCGAGTGCAAGCTGAACAGAGTTGTAGGCATTGACTCTTCCGTAACCGAGGTAGTGATTCCATTTGCCGAATGACTTGGTGATTGAATAATCTGAGTTATCGATTTTTTCAGTTCCGCGACAGAGTTTTTCCATCACTTCAATTCTTGAAAGTGAGGGATTGACAGAGAGCATAAGCGCAGCAACTCCGGCAGTAATAGGGCATGATACAGATGTGCCTGAAAAGCTGGCAAAATAATCTCCTTCAGGACCCGGAGTATTATTATATCCGAATGCGCCTTGAATATCCGTTGTGTAGCAGATAGTAGGTGCGACCAGGTCAAGATCACCGTTTTCATTCGCACCATAATTGCTTCCCCAAGAGAACTGATTTCCGGTACCCGGTGATTTCTTCTGATCAAAGTTTGTGGATGCGCCGACACTAAGAACATTGGGCAGATAAGATGGATACCATGGTACTCCGCGACCGTCATTCCCTGCAGAAAACAATATCACGCAACCAAGACCGCTCCTTCCATCCAGGGCAGCATTGTTGATCGCATTTGTCAATGTTGATACTTCTGTAAAACCATTCCAACTGTTACTCAATACATCTATTCCCCGAACCCTTGCTGTATCAAATGCACGTGCAATACCAATTGTTGTTGTTGAACCTGTCATGTTGAATATTCTGAACGCCATAAGCATACAACCCGGTGCAACACCGGCAACGCCAACACCGTTGTTTGAAACAGCTCCTGCAAGTCCCGCAGCACAAGTACCGTGGCCACCAAAGTTTCCCGAATCTTTAGGAACGCCATACTTGTCAAAGAATGCATCATATCCGGCTAGAAGATGTCCTGCTTGTCTTAGATCCGGATGAGTTGAATCAATCCCCGTATCAAATATTCCTATCTTTATTGACGGGCTTCCTGTTGTTATATCCCAGGCAAGATCTGCATCAATATCCGCTCCCGGAAAACCATTCACACTTGAAACGTCTCCGAAGAGAGTACCTCCGGTTGATACTAATTGACCTGTATTCCTGAGAGACCACTGCTTTGGAAACATCGGATCGTTAGGTATTGAATTCAGAATGCAAAATTCGGGATATATAAAATTTGGCTCTGCGTATTCAAACAGCCCGGTATTAAAATAAATATCAGAAAGCTCCAGTGCATTTAGCCTTACTCCATCACTTGATTTCAGCAGAAATCCCTTGTCATCAGAAACATTGCCTTTTATCCGTACATTGTAACGAAGATTTATTATATCAAGATTGTTCTTATCCGACGATGATCTCAATCTGACAATAAATTCATCCGTCGGTATCTGAGACACTTTAGGTGACTGTCCGTAATAGACCTGAGTTGCAAACTTTATGCGGGAACTCGAAGAAAAGGAGGCGTTTACAATATTCTGTATTTCAGACACCGGCTTGTCTGTTCTTAACTTTAGCAGATAAACATTTTCATCTGCTTTCTTCAATTCTGAGAGATCAGAGAATGTGTTATTAATGAATCTTTCATTTGTTTCATCAGATTCGCTGCCTGTGTTAAGAACCACAGCTATTCTATCGGTACTTGAGATTAGATCGACTCTGTTACCATTGTATAAATAATAACTTTGAGAATTTGCTTCAATAAATGAGAAAAGACAAATAAATATGATAATTATGTGCTTCATTTGGGGTTTAGCTTTGCATTTTAAATTTACTGAAATTGCTTCAAAGAAATAACAGAAATTCTGTATTAACAGATTTGAGGAATTAAGGTTTCGATATGAAAATTGCTAATTGCTTTCGCAGACATTTGAATATCATCATTTCTATAGGTTCGTATTAATTCACTTACAATATACAACAAATTTTTCATACTTGGTTTAAAACTGTTTAAAGTCATTTATAAATAGAATCAGGATTCGTAAATTGCCCGCATGTCAAGAATTAACGTAACAATTGTCGACGCTACGGGTAACAAAGAACAGCAGGCAACATTGCCTGATGATGCTTCCGTCAAGCGAATATTAGAAGTACTTTTGCCTAAGATGAAAATGCCACTCATCGGACCTGACGGTGAACCACTTTCATATAAATTTCATCATAAGGCCTCAGGTAAACAACTGACAGAGAATCAAACCCTTGCTGAAGCCGGAGTAAAAGAAGGGGACGTATTAAGACTGCATCCTGAAATAACTGCAGGATAAATCAACAGACTGATTTGGCAATCAACTTAAGATAGTGAAACTAAACTTTGCGATTCCATTTATTTGATAACCGGGTTTATTGACACTACCTGTCTCAATTTCAATAATGTCTATTCAATATTGAATCTGAGGAGTTAACCCATATTACTTCTGCATCTGCAATTGTTCGCTTCCTAATAACTACGGACCCGAAACTTCTGAAATTTCATTATAAACAGGCAAGCCTTTCGAAACAATAAAATCTTTCTCCCTGTTTGCACCCGGACTTTCCCCTATCATCAGAATTGCTTCACATTTGTCAATCAATGCCATTGATATTTTCATGAGTGCCTCATACTTATCATTCACATTTGCTCTTTCAACAACCGGTTATGCTACGTTAATACCAATAAACGTTATATGTCCTGCTTCAAGCAATCTCGCAGCAGCTTCATTCATTTCAGCAAGGTTTCCGGATTCTTGCTCAGGGGTTTCTGCTGAGAAAGGACCTGCAACTGCAATGATCATTTCATGTAATTATTTACTGGATTCTGCTGCTACGATTTCATTTCCATATAGGTCAATGAAGTGCAGGACCTGGTAGTCATTCACTGTCATCGGTTCTTTCCTGATCTTGGTTCCATTGCTTAACAGATTATCATAGAACTCAGCAAATGAATCTGTATAAATTACAAAGGCAGGTTTTCCGCCTGTCTGATCACCAATTCTTCTTTTCTCTTCCTCAGTTTCTGCTTCACAGAGCCAAATACCTGCCGCAATGTCCGTATCAAAACCCACATGCAAATATCTTTTGCCACTTTCATCTATGAGGTCAAAGAATTTCTTGCAGCCAAGGTTTTTCTCATAAAACTCATAAGCCTCGTCACAATCCTTTACAAGTATTGTTATCCTTCCCAGTTGGTTCTTCATGCTAGTTTGTTAGAATTTATCCTGCAAATTTCTTCCGTTAATTGTTGCAAAATTAGTCAATATGCCTAGTTTTTACAACCATCAAAAACTTTTTTTATAGAGTCAGAAAAAAACCTTGACAAAATGAACAGTGTTCAGTAATTTTGTATCGTTCAACACAAAACTATGGGAATCAAACAAAGAAAAGACAGGGAAAGAGAGGAGAAGAAAGACCTCATCCTCGATGCGGCCAAAAGAATATCAATTGAAGAAGGTTTTGAAAAAGTCTCTATAAGAAAAATCGCCGAAGAAATTGAATACAGTCCGGGGACAATTTATCTCTACTTTAAGAACAGGGATGAAATACTTTTTGAACTTCATAACATTGCGTTTCAAAAATTCTACAAGGAACAGCTCAAGATCAGTCACATTACTGAGCCGTTTGAAAAACTGCGTGAACACGGCAGAGTCTATATCAAATTCGGCCTTGATAACCCTGATCTGTATGAGCTCATGTTCATCGTTCAGGCTCCCGGAAATGAGATTGAATCAAGCCAAAGCTGGAATGAAGGCATGAAGACTTTTGACTTCCTTCGTTCAAATGTTCAGGAATGTCTTGATGCGGGATACTTCAAGGGCAGTGATGCAAATACGCTGTCGATTGCAATGTGGTCACTAGTTCATGGCATTGTATCTCTCTACCTTCGAAAGAGGATGGCAATGGTTCCCAAAGATTTCATAAAACCGGTGATGTTCGGAGCTTATGAAACAATGATTGATAATCTCAACCAAAAAAAATAAAAAATTTTTACACTCTAAATGAACACTGTTCAATTAAACTTAACTGTTCACTCAACAAAAACCAGCATGAAAAAACTTACAATTGCACCTGTGGTAATCTTCATTATTATGATAGCCACAACAGCATTCTCTCAAAACGAAAGCGGAATGATCCGCGGAAAGGTGATTGACAAAGAAACCAAAAACCCGCTGCAGGATGCTGTGGTAGAACTCCTTGAAACAAAACAGAAGACTTGTGCCAACGACAAAGGTGAATTCAATTTTGACGGACTTGAAGAATCTTCTTACAGGATCAGAGTTTCTTACATTGGCTATGAGACATCTGTGAAATCTGACTTGATAATTTATCCCGGCCGCCCACTCGAGACACTCATCGAACTTAATCCGTCATCAATAACTACGGAGAGTATAGATGTAGATGCCAGCTACTTTGAAAAAAATTCTGACATAAATATCAGCTCAATCAATCTTGACTATGAAGAGGTCCGCAGAGCTCCGGGAGCTGCCGAGGATATTTCCAGGATGATTCAGTCAATAGCCGGCGTTTCATTTTCAAATGATCAGAGAAATGATCTCATAATAAGAGGCGGTTCACCTGCAGAAAATCTTTTTCTGATTGACGGCATAGAAGTTCCGAACATCAATCACTTCGGCAGTCAGGGTTCAACAGGAGGTCC